>DATEGT010000047.1:0-11519 GCA_035280025.1 Burkholderiales bacterium
GGACATCATCTACTTCCACACCCTGTTCTGGCCGGCGATGCTCGAGTTCTCGGGCTACAAGACGCCCGACCAGGTGAACGTCCACGGCTTCATCACCGTCTCCGGCGACAAGATGTCGAAGTCGCGCGGCACGGGGATCGATCCGCTGCGGTATCTCGATCTCGGGATGAATCCGGAGTGGCTGAGGTACTACATCGCGGCGAAGCTGAACGGGAATGTCGAGGACATCGATTTCGATCCGGACGATTTTCTGGCACGCGTGAACAGCGATCTCGTCGGGAAGTACGTGAATATCGCAAGCCGCGCCGCAACGTTCCTGAACAAGCAGTTCGGCGGAAAAATCCTTCCAATCGATCCGGACAGGGCTGTGGCCACTGCGAAGTGGACGATGTTGGCGATCGACGCCGAGGAGCGTATCGCTGGACACTACGATCAGCGGGAATTCGGCAAAGTCGTCCGGGAAACGATGGAGCTCGCCGATCGGATCAACGAAGCGATCGATCGCGAAAAGCCCTGGGAACTCGCCAAGAGTGCAGACAAGAAACAGCGCCTTCACGAGGTGTGTTCGGACAGCATCGATGCCTTTCGGCGGCTGACACTGTTCCTGGCGCCGATTCTTCCGAGCACGTCAAGACGCGTCGCTGATCTTCTCGGTCTCAAGCTTCCTTTGAAATGGTCGCAGCTCAGGGATCCGCTTCACAGCATCAAACCTTATGAGCATCTCATCACCCGCGTCGAAGAGAAGCAGCTTGACGCCCTGTTCACCCCCGCACCGGAGAAATCCGCGATGACCACGCCCGCCCCGACGCCGACCGACGGTACAATTTCGATCGATGATTTCTCCAAGGTCGATCTGCGCATCGCCAGAATCGTCAAGGCCGAGCACGTCGAGGGCGCCGACAAGCTCCTCAGGCTCACGCTCGACGCCGGCAACGGGCTCCGCACGGTGTTCGCCGGAATCAAGTCGGCCTACGATCCGGCGAAGCTCGAGGGGCGGCTCACGGTGATGGTGGCGAATCTCGCGCCGCGCAAGATGAAGTTCGGCGTTTCCGAGGGCATGGTGCTCGCCGCGAGCGGCGAAAGCCCCGGCCTCTATCTGCTCTCTCCGGACTCCGGCGCGCAGCCGGGGATGAAGGTGAAATGAGCCTGCACGCGGCGCTCTTTCCGCTCGGGGGCGCGCTCGCGCTCGCGGTCCTGTGGCTTGCGATCGCGGCGGCGAGCCTGGCGCCCGCCCGCCACGCCTGGTTCGCCCGGCGCGTCGCGTTCCCGCTCGGCGCCGCCGCCGGACTGGCGCTCGCGGTATTCGGTCTCCAGTCGGTGTGGCTTCCGGCGCAGACGATGACGCTGCCGCTGGGCCTGCCCGATCTGCCCTTCCATTTGCGGGTCGACCCGCTCTCAGGGTTCTTCCTCGCGCTCCTCGGCTCGGTCGCGGCGGGAATTTCCGTATACGCCGCCGGCTATTTCCGCGAGGAAACCTCGGCGCGTCTGGCGCTCATCGCCTGCCAGTACCACGTGTTCCTCGCGAGCATGGCCTTCGTGATGCTCGCCGACGACGCGTATCTGTTCATGGTGTCCTGGGAGACGATGGCGCTGGCTTCGTACTTCCTCGTCATCACCGACCATCGGCAGGCCGAGATACGCTCGGCAGGCTTCCTCTACCTGCTGATCGCGCATCTGGGCGCGATCGCGGTGCTGCTGTGCTTCGGCGTGCTGCACGGGGGACGCGGCGACTACAGCTTCGATGCCTTGCGCGCGGCGCAGCTGCAGCCCGCGTGGGCGACCGTGGCCTTCCTGCTCGCGTTCTTCGGCTTCGGCGCCAAGGCCGGGATACTCCCGCTGCACGCGTGGCTCCCCGAGGCGCACCCCGCCGCGCCTTCGCCGGTGTCGGCGCTGATGAGCGGCATCATGATCAAGACCGCGATCTACGGCATGGTGCGCGTGATCTTCGACCTCATCGGCGGAACCAGCGGCAACGTACGCTGGGAATGGGGCCTGGTCGTGCTCGCGATCGGCGCGGGCACCACCCTCTTCGGCGTGCTCTACGCGCTGATGCAGCACGACCTGAAGCGCCTGCTCGCCTACCACTCCGTGGAGAACATCGGCATCATCCTCCTCGGCCTCGGCATGGCCATGGTGTTCATCGGCTTCGGCCACCCCGCCGCGGGAGCGCTCGCCCTCATCGCCGGGCTGTACCACACGCTCAACCACGCGGTGTTCAAGGGGCTGCTGTTCCTCGGCGCGGGATCGATCCTGCATTCCTCGGGCCTGCGCAACCTCAACGACATGGGCGGCCTGATTCACCGCATGCCCAAGACCGCGTTCTATTTCCTCATCGGAGCCCTCGCCATCTCGGCGCTGCCGCCCCTGAACGGCTTCGTTTCCGAATGGCTGACCTTCCAGGCCGCGCTGCAGGCGCCGATTCTCCACAACGGCATCGTCCGAAGCCTGCTCCCGCTCTTTGCCGCGACGCTCGCGCTCGCCGGCGCGCTCACCGCCATGTGCTTCGTCAAGGTCTACGGCATCGCCTTCCTCGGCCGGCCGCGCGAGCCCGCCCATCCCGCGCTGCCTCACGCGGGTGACGCGGGCGACATGGAGCGCTACGGCATGGCCTGGCTCGCCGCCGGCTGCTTCCTGCTCGGGCTTTTTCCCAGCTCGTTTCTCCTGATCCTCAACCGGGTGAGCGCGTCTCTCACCGGGCACGGCTTGTCCGAGCAGGCGCTCGCGGGATCCGGCTGGCTGTGGCTGGTGCCGACCTCGGCCGAGCAGGCGAGTTACTCCCCGCTGATATTCCTGGTCGTGATCGTGGCGGTGACGCTGCTCGCGTTCCTGCTCGTGCGGCGCTTCTATCACGGCCGCGCGCGCCTCGCCGATCCCTGGGACTGCGGCTATCCCGAGCAGAATTCGCGCATGCAGGACACTGCGGATGCCTTCGGCCAGCCCATCCGCCACGTCTTCGGCCCGCTCTATCGCATGGAGCGCTCGCTGCCCGGACCCGACGATGCGGCGCCCAGGTACACCCTCAAGATCGAGGACCGCCACTGGTACTGGCTGTACCTCCCGGTCGCGCGGGCGGCGGAGTTCGTGTCGTCGAAGATCGCGCTGCTGCAGCAGGGGCGCATCAGCGTCTATCTGCTCTACAGCTTCATCACCCTGATCGCGCTCCTGGTGTTCGTGCGATGAACCAGGTGCCCGCGGTCGCGTTCCAGATACTGCAGTCGGTGTTCGTCGTGCTCGCGGCGCCCCTTCTCGTGGGATGGGTCAACCAGTGCCGGGCCTGGCTGCAGAACCGCTCGGCCCCCTCCGTGCTGCTCCCCTACTGGACGCTCGCTAAGCTCTTCCACAAGGACGCGGTCGTCGCGCGCAACGCCTCGCCGCTGTTCCGCGCGACGCCCTACGTCGTGTTCGGGTGCATGTGGCTCGCGTCGGGCATCGTTCCGGTGCTCGCGACCGGGCTCCCCTTCGCGCCGGCGGCGGACATCATCGCCCTGGTCGGCGTGTTCGCGCTGGCGCGCGTCTTCTCCGCGCTCGCCGCCATGGATATCGGCACCTCCTTCGGAGGCCTGGGCGCGCGCCGCGAGATGCTGATCGGCTTCCTCGCCGAGCCGGCGATGCTCATGGCGCTGTTTACCGCGGCCTTCATCTCGGGCTCGACCCAGCTCACGACGATCGTCGATTCCCTCGGGCACCGCGAGTTCGCCCTCTATCCGAGCCTCGCCTTCGCCGGGGTCGCCTTCCTCATGGTGCTGCTCGCCGAGAACGCGCGCATCCCGATCGACAATCCTGCCACGCACCTCGAGCTCACCATGATCCACGAGGCCATGATCCTCGAGTACTCGGCGCGCCACCTGGCGCTGATCGAATGGGCGGTGGCGATCAAGCTGTTCGCCTACATGACGATCGGCATCGCGCTGTTCGTCCCCTGGGGAATCGCTCCCGCCGGCGACTGGGGCGCGCTGCCCCTCGCGGTGGGGGCGCTGATCGCGAAGCTCGCCCTCGCCGGCGCGAGCCTCGCGCTGATCGAGGCGCTGCTCGCCAAGGTGCGCCTTTTCCTCGCACCCGAGTTCCTGTCCACCGCGTTCCTGCTCGGGGTGCTGGGCATGCTGACGCACTTCCTCGTCCAGGGCTGAGCCGTGACCGCGCCTTTTTCGACCCAGTTCGTGAACGTGCTCGCGGCGCTGCTGCTCCTCATCGCCTTTGCGATGCTGTCCCAGCGGCGCGTGCTCACGCTCATCAAGCTGTTCGCCTGGCAGGGAGTGGTGCTCACCGCCTCGACGGTGATAGTGGGGTGGTCCACCGGCTACACCGACCTGTATGTCTCGGCGGCCATCACCTTCGTACTGAAGGTGATCCTCATTCCCTGGGTCCTGCACCGGCTGATCGACCGCCTGTTCGTGCGCTGGGACATCGAGACGCTGATCAACATTCCGACGACGATGCTGATCGGGATCGGCCTGGTGATCTTTGCCTTCGCGCTGGCGACGCCGATCTCCCAGATGGCGAGCACGCTGACGCGCTCGACGCTGGGGATCGCCCTGGCGAGCGTGCTCCTTTCCTTCCTCATGATGATCGTGCGCAGGAAAGCGGTGCCCCAGGTGATCGGCTTTCTCTCGATGGAGAACGGGGTATTCTTCGCCGCCACGACCGCCACCTTCGGCATGCCCCTGGTCTGGGAGCTGGGAGTCGCCCTGGACGTGCTCGTGGGCACGCTGATCTTCGGCATCTTCTTCTTCCACATCCGCGAGCAGTTCGACAGCCTCGACATCCGGCATATGGAAAAGCTGAAACAGGACTGAGCGTGGAAGTCGCAATCGTCCTCGGTCTTCCGCTCGCAGGCGCCCTCCTGCTCGCGCTCACCGGCCACCGGGGCTGGGCGCCCGAGCTGAACGCGACCATGAGCTTCGCCACGTTCTTCGCGGCGATCCTGCTCACCACGCGCGTCGTCGCCCACGGCCCGGTCCTGGAGTTCAACGAGCAGTTCTTCGTCGATCCGTTCAACGTGTTCCTGGTCGCGCTCACGGCCTTCGTGGGCTTCACCACCGCGCTGTTCTCGCGGCCTTACATGCGCGCCGAGCGGGACGCCGGCCGGGTCAACGCGGCGCGGCTGCGCCTGTACCACAGCATGTACCAGCTGTTCACGTTCACGATGCTGCTGTGCCTGCTCTCGAACAACGTCGGCCTGATGTGGGTGGCGATGGAGGGCGCGACGCTGTCCACGGTGCTGCTGGTGAGCCTGTACCGCACCCCGGCGAGCCTCGAAGCGGCGTGGAAGTATTTCATACTGTGCTCGGTCGGGATCGCGCAAGCGCTGTTCGGCACCATCCTGCTCTACTTCGCGGCCGAGAAGGTGCTCGGCCCCGGCGGTACCTCGCTCCTGTGGACGCACCTGCACCTGGTGAGGAGCCAGCTCGAGCCGACCGTGCTCTCGCTCGCCTTCGTGTTCCTGCTGGTCGGCTACGGCACCAAGGTCGGCCTCGTGCCCCTGCACAACTGGCTGCCCGACGCGCACGCCGAGGGCCCCACGCCGATCTCGGCGGTGCTCTCGGGACTGCTCCTCAACGTGGCCCTGTACTCGGTGGTGCGCAGCAAGGTGCTGGTCGACGGCGCGCTCGGACACGGGTTCTCCGGCGGGCTGATGATGGGCTTCGGGCTGCTCTCGGTCGTCGTCGCCGCGTTCTTCCTCTCGCGCCAGCGCGACGTCAAGCGCATGTTCGCCTATTCCTCGATCGAGCACATGGGCATCATGACCTTCGCCTTCGGCATGGGCGGAGCGGTGGCGGCGTTCGCGGGACTGCTGCACATGACGGTGCACTCGCTCACCAAGAGCGCGATCTTCTTCACCGTCGGCCACGCGTCGCAGGCGAGCGGCACCCAGGACATGGCCTCGATCCGTGGGCTGATCCGGACCAGCCCTACCATCGGCTGGGGCCTGGTGCTCGGCAGCCTCGCGATCCTGGGGATGCCCCCGTTCGGCGTGTTCACCAGCGAGTTCATGGTGCTCACCACCGCGATGCACGAGCATTCCTGGGCGACGCCGCTGCTGCTGGTCGCGCTCGGCGTGGCATTCGCGGCAATCTTCGGAAAGGTTCAGCCGATGGTCTTCGGCGAAACGCCGGGGCAGCCGCTGAAACGCGGGCCCGCGCTGGTGCCGGTGTTCACCCATCTCGTGATCGTTCTCGTCCTGGGCCTCTACATTCCGCCCTACCTGGTGGGGTGGTACCGCCAGGCGGCGGCGCTCATAGGCTAGTCATGAAGCTCGAAGACCTTCCCGTCGAAGCCGAGCCGCTCCCCGGAGCGATGCCCGCGTTCCGCGCTTCCGTGCCCGCGACCGGGCTGCGCGAGCTCTGCGCCCGGGCGCGCGCGCGCAAGGCCCGGCTGGTCGCGCTCTGGGGAAGCGACGAGACCCGCCGCGGCGCCGGTTTCGCTTTGCACCTCGCGCTCGCCTTCCCCCCGGGCCTCCTTTGGCTCTCCGTGCCGCTCGCGCGCGACGACCCGCGCTTTCCGGGGATCGCCGACATCTATCCGGCGGCGGACCGCATGCAGCGCGCCTGCGCCGATCTCCTCGGCATCCGCCCGGACGAGGCCGATGCGCGCAAGTGGCTGCGCCACGGCGCCTGGCCCGGGAACGTGTTTCCCCTGCGCAAGGATTTCGATCCCGCAGCGCGGCCCGCGCCCGAACCGGACCGCTACCCCTTCGTCGCGGTCGCGGGCGAAGGCGTGCACGAGATCCCGGTAGGCCCGGTGCACGCCGGTACGATCGAGCCGGGGCATTTCCGCTTCTCCATCGTCGGCGAGAAGATCCTGCGCCTGGAGGAGCGCTTCGGCTACAAGCACAAGGGCATCGAGAAGCGCTTCGAGTCGATGACGCTCGCCGAGGGCGCGAAGCTCGCTGGCCGCGTTTCGGGCGATTCGACCGTCGCCTATGCCTGGGCCTATGCGATGGCCGCCGAAAGCGCGACCGGCACGGAGCCGCCGAGCCGCGCGCTCGCGCTGCGCGGCATCCTGCTCGAGCTGGAGCGCATCGCCAATCACCTGGGCGACCTGGGCTATCTCGGCAACGACGTCGCGCTCGCGTTCGGCTTCTCCCAGTTCTGGCGGCTCAAGGAGGACCTGCTGCGTCTCAACGCCCGCCTCTTCGGCCACCGCTATCTGATGGATGTTGTCGTGCCCGGAGGCGTCGCGCGCGATCTCGAGCGCGCCGAGGCGGAGGCCCTCGTCCGGGCGCTGGAGTCGATGCGCCGCGAGGTCGAGACGCTGCAGTCGATCTACGAAGAGCACGCCGGCGCCCAGGACCGGTTCATCATGACCGGGCAGGTCGCGCCCGAGCTCGCGGAGCGCATGGGCCTCAATGGATTCGCCGGCCGGGCGAGCGGGATGAAGTGCGACTTGCGCGTCGATTACCCGATTCCGCCCTACCGGCAGCTCGATCCGCGGATGATCTCGCACACCCGCGGCGACGTCGCCGCGCGGGTCCTGGTCCGCTTCGAGGAGATCTTCGAGTCGGCGCGCATGATCCAGGCGCTGGTCGAGGAGCTGCCTCCGGGCGAGATCCGTTCGCCGCTGGCGCCCGGCCGGTCCGCGGCCGGCGCCGGCTGGATCGAGGGATGGCGCGGAGAAGTGCTGGTCGCGCTCGAGACCGACGGAGACCGCATCCGCCGCCTGCATCCTCACGATCCCTCCTGGCAGAACTGGCCGGTGCTCGAGCACGCCGTCCACGGGAACATCGTTCCGGACTTCCCGCTCATCAACAAGTCGTTCAACCTGAGTTACAGCGGAAGCGACCTCTAGATCATGTATCAGCTGCTGAAGCAGATCGCCAGGACCGGGATCGTCACCGAGGCGGCGCCGCCCGCGGACGAGGCGCTGCGCGAGACCGCGCAGCGCCTGGGGGAGATCATCCTGAAGCACTTCGGCCGCGCGCTCGCGATACGGCACGTCGACGCCGGCTCGTGCAACGGCTGCGAGCTCGAGATCCACGCGCTGAACGGCCCCTACGCGAATCCGGAGCGGCTCGGCATCCGCTTCGTCGCCAGTCCCCGCCACGCGGACCTCCTCCTCGTCACCGGCCCGGTGTCGCGCAACATGGAAACGGCGCTCAGGCGCACCTGGGAAGCGACCCCCGACCCGAAGCTCGTGGTCGCGACCGGCGATTGCGGCTGCACCGGAGGAATCTTCGGAGAGACCTATGCGAGCTGCGGGCGGGTCTCGAACGTAATCCCGGTCGACGTCGCGGTGCCTGGCTGCCCGCCGACGCCGGCCGCGATCCTGCAGGGCATACTCACCGCCGTCGGTTCCCGTGCGCGCCGGCCATGATGGATCTTCCTCTCGCCTTCATCGGGTGGTTCTTCACCTTGAGCTCCGCGCTGGCGCTCGCGCTGGGCGCGGTGCTGATCGCCATGCTGTTTCGCGCCGGCGGCCTGCACCGCCGCTATCTGAGCTACAGCTTCATGAACGACATCGTGCTCGCCGCCGTATGGGTTCTCGGACTCTCGGGGGGAATCGGCGTGATACGGCTGCAGGCCTGGGGAAGGTACCTGCTGGAGCTGTTCTGCTGGTCGCTCATCGTGCTGCTGCTGCTCTCCGCGGCGACGCGGCTCTACGCCATGAGACGGCAGCCCGACGCGGACGCCCGGCCGGTAAACTGGCTGGGCGCGGTCGGCGGCATCACGCTGGTGCTGATACCGGTGCTCGCGATCTGCGTCGCGACGATCGTGACCCTGCGCAGCCCGGAGGCGCTCAAGGCCTTCTCCTAGCTACGGCTTGAGGTAGGCGTAGCCTTCCTTCTGCTGCAGGTGCGTGATCTGCACCACGCCCGACGGGACGAAGTCCACGCCGATGATGAACTGGTCCTTCTTCAGCTTGCGGTTGCGCAGCGTGATCTCGCATACCTGGAACTTCACCCCGCGCGACATCAGGTCCTGGACCCTCGCATCGAAGGGCCCCAGCCGGTCCTTCGCGCCTTCCATGAGGAAATCCACGCCGTCCGCATGCGCGACGGCGATGATCTTCGCCTTGGGATCGACTTCGAGATGGTTGTTGATGTTGCGCAGTCCCTTGGTCGCCTGCCCCAGTCCGCCGTCGAAGTGATACACCACCTTGTCCTGCGCCCATGCCCCCGACGCCGCGAGCGAGAGCGCGACGGCCGCGATTAGGTTCGCTGCGAGTTTCACGGCATGCTCCTTTGACGGTCGTGAATGATCGCGCTCACTTTACGCGAAGCCGCGCGGGTTGGAAAATCGGCCGATGGCGACACACCTCGTGATCTCGGGACGCGTGCAGGGCGTGGGCTTCCGCTATTCGATGGCGGAGGAAGCGGAGCGGCTGGGTGTGACCGGGTGGGTGCGGAATCGCCGCGACGGGACGGTCGAGGCCGTGGTGGACGGAGATCCGCGTGGGCTCGAGGCGATTCTCGCCTGGGCGCGGCGCGGACCGCCCGCGGCGCGCGTGACCGGCGTGCTGGCGGTCGAGACCGCGGGGAGCTTCGAGCGCTTCGAGATGCGGCCGACGGAATAGCCCGGGAGCCGGTCCGGCGGGAATGCGGGCCGTATCGCTACCCCGCCTTGCGCCTCGCCGTTCCCGTCTCGCGCAGCCCCTCGAGCACCGCGAGCGCGCGCTCCATGGAGAAATCGCGCGTCTTCTGATCGAACGCCTTCGACTCCGGCATCATGTAGCCGTGCTCGACGCCGGGGAATACGTGCAGGTCGAGGCTCTTCATGCGCGCGGCCGCGCCGCGGTACGCCGCCAGCACTGCGGCGGGCGCCTGGTGGTCCCGGTCGCCCCAGATGATGCACACGGGCTTCGACAGCCCGTCGAGCTCGCCGAGGTAGTCGAGCATCTGCGAGCCGTGGCAGGAGACGCCGGCGTCGTAGCCCAGCCGCTTCGGTCCCAGGATCGCGTACGGACCCCCGTAGCAGAACCCGATCACCGCCGCGCGTCCGTTCGACTGCGGGAGCTTGCGTACCAGCTCGAGCGTATCGGCGAGATCGGCCTCGCCCGTCCTGATCTTCTCCAGCCGCGGCTGCGAGCGCTCCTTGGTGCGGTCGTCGTCGCGGCCGAGCGGCCCCGGGATCGTGCGCCAGAAGAGATCCGGCGCCGCGGCGACGTACCCGAGCACCGCGAATTCGTCCGCGATGTCCCGCAGGTCTTCGTTGACGCCGTGCACCGCCGATGCGAGGACCACCGCCGGCACCTTCGCGCCCGAGCTCGGGGTGGCAAGATAGCAGTCGAACTCTCCGCCCTTGGTCGAGCGGACCTTGACGTTCCTGCCCTGCATGACCCCTCCTTTTCTCCGAGGACCTCACAAGCTACCCCAGAGCGAGCGCACTTGTCCAATGTCAAGGCCTCATGCCTTCGTCATTGCGCTGCAACCTCCAACTGACTAACATCAGCCCTTTCACGAGACGGCGCGGGCTTCCGGAACGCGAAACCGCGACTACGCGCCGCGAGTTCATCCGCCAAAGGAGGCGTTGTTTCATGAGCACTCAGTACAGGATTCTCATCATGGGCGCGTCGTACGGCTCCCTGCTCGGGACCAAGCTCGCGCTCGCCGGGCACTCGGTGCATCTGGTGTGCCTGCCCGCCGAGGCCGACCTGATCAACCGCGAAGGCGCGATCGTGCGCATGCCGGTGAAGGGCCGCGAAGGGCTGGTCGAGATCAACTCGAAGAAGCTGGCGGGCAAGCTCACCGCGGGCGGCACCGCCGGAGTCAGGCCTTCCGACTATCACTTGGTGGCGCTCGCCATGCAGGAGCCGCAGTACCGCTCGCCGGGCGTGCGCGAGCTGCTCGACGCGGTGGCGCGCGCCAAGGTGCCGTGCATGTCGATCATGAACATGCCGCCGCTGCCCTACCTGAAGCGCATCCCGGGGCTCAACACCGACGGGCTGCGCAACTGCTACACCGACCCCTCGGTATGGGACGGGTTCGATCCCAGGCTGATGACCCTGTGCAGCCCCGACCCGCAGGCTTTCCGTCCGCCGGAGGAAAAGGTGAACGTGCTGCAGGTGCGGCTCCCGACCAACTTCAAGTCGGCGCGCTTCGATTCCGACGCGCACACCGCGATCCTGCGGGGCCTCGAGGCCGACATCGATGCGTCGCGCTTCGAAGGGGTCGAGCTTCCGGTGAAGCTGAAAGTGCACGACTCGATCTTCGTCCCGCTCGCAAAGTGGGCGATGCTCATCGCCGGCAACTACCGCTGCGTGCTGAAGGACAGCGTGCGCCCCATCAAGGACGCCGTGCACAGCGACATCGCCGCCTCGCGCGCGATGTACAACTGGGTCGTCCAGCTGTGCGTGTCGCTGGGCGCGAACGAGGCCGACCTCGTTCCCTTCGACAAGTACGCCAATGCGGCGCTGTCGCTGGGCAGCCCCTCGTCCGCGGCCCGCGCGCTCGCCAACGGAGCGCCGAACATCGAGCGCGTCGACCTGCTGGTGAAGACCATCGCCGCGCAGAAGGGCATGCACTCGGACGTGCTCGACCAGACCGTTTCCCTGGTCGAGGGCTGGCTCGAGAGGAACCGCAAGAA
>DATEGT010000048.1:0-26010 GCA_035280025.1 Burkholderiales bacterium
AGCACCGACGAAGCGGTGACGGCCATGCTCAAGCTCGCCGGGACGGGTCCGGGCGACATCGTCTACGACCTCGGCTGCGGCGACGGCCGCATCGTCATCGCGGCGGCGAAGGAGTTCGGCGCCCGCGGGGTCGGCGTCGAGATCGACCCCAACCCCCTGCGCCTGGCCGTGTACAACGCCAGGCGCGCCGGCGTGGACGACCGGGTGCGCTTCGTCCGCGGCGACCTGTTCGAGGCCGATATCGGCGACGCGACGGTGGTGACGCTGTTTCTCTTCGAGTCGCTCAACCGCCGGCTGCTGCCCAAGCTCCTGAAGGAGCTGAAGCCCGGCACGCGCATCGTCGCCCACCGCTACGGATTCGGCCCCGAGTGGCCACCGCAGAAGACGGTCCAGGCGGGGGCGAGCACTCTGTACTTCTGGACGGTGCCGGCGCGCTAGCCGGGAAAGTGCTTCCCGAGGAACCCGAAGAACGCTTCGTTGAATTCCGCCGGATTCTCCGCCCACGGGTAGTGCCCGGAGCCGGAGACGACCGCGAACTCGCATCCCGGGATCATCGCGGCAACGCGCTTCATCCCCGCCGGATGGCCGGTCTGGTCGACTTCCCCCGCGACCAGCAGCGTCGGAACCGACACGGCGCGGATGGCCGACACCGCGTCGGCCTCGGGATAGGTCTGCACCGCTTTCACCGCGGCCTGCACGGTCTTGGGCGGCGTGCGCGAGGCGACCCGGCGAACCAGCTCGACCTCCGGTCCCTGCGAGGCCGGGCCGAGCATCGAGTTCACCATCGCGAGCTGCGCGGCGTAGGGATCGGTGCCGGGCGGCGGCGGCGCGGTTCGCCTGCGCACGAATTCCTCCTGCTCCTCCTTGGTGCGGTTGCCGAAGTAGCCGATGGTCGCCGAGATCACGATGCCGTGCACGAGCCCGGGCACCTTGCCCCGGATGCGCGGGGTGATCTGCCCGCCCATGCTGTGCCCGAAGACGACGTTGCGCTCGCCCGCCAGCGCGCGGATGAGCCGCGCGCCGGCCTCCGCGACGACGTCGAACGAGAACGGATCCGGCAGCGGAGAGATGCCGTAGCCGGGCGCATCCCAGGCCACCACGCGGTAGCCGCGCGCGACCAGCCGCTCGGTCTGGTAGCGCCAGTAGTCCTTCGCCCCGTAGATGCCGTGGAGCAGGAACACGGTCGTCCCGCCTTCGCCTGAGACCTGGTAGTCGGGGATTCTCATCGTTCGCGTTTCCTAGGCGAGCTTCATCTGCTCCAGCGCCGCGCGGCCGAGCAGGCCGTAGGGGCTGGCGAGCGTCTCGATGATCTCGAAGTGGTTGTAGCCCTGCGCGACGAGCAGCTGCACCGGCTTGCCCGCGGCCTTCACCGCGGCGGCGAAGTCGCGCGACTGGCGCTGGAACTCCGGCGTCTCGAAGGTGCCGTGCGCGAGGACGAGCGGCGTGTCGAGCCGGTCGAGATGGCGCTGCGCGCTCATCGCGTCCTCCATCTCGTCGGTAAACTTGACGTAGTTTCCGCGCGCAGAGAGCCGCACCGGCTTCAGGTCGAACATGCCGCTGCAGCACAGCGCGCCCTTCACGATGTCGGCGGGCAGGCCGAAGTCCTTCTTCCAGTCGGTGATCAGAGCCACTCCGGCGAGGTGCGCGCCGGAGGAATGCCCGGAGATGTAGAGGCGGTCGGGGTCGCCGCCGAAGCTCTTCGCGTTGCGGTGCACCCAGGCGATCGCGCTTCGCACCTGCGCGGCCATCGCCGACAGGTTGCCGCCGAGCTCGGTGACCGGGGCGAAGTCGAGCACGACGAAATGCGCCCCGGCGTTCACGAACAGCTCCGCGGGGAAAGCGTAGGCGCTCGCCGAGCCGACGCGCCACGCTCCGCCGTGGATGAAGACGTTGATCGGGGCGTTGGGCCGCCGGGTGGCGTAGACGTCCAGCCCCTCGACCGGCGCGGCGCCGTAGGCGAAGCGCCGCGGCGCGCCGAGCCGCGCGCGCACCGCCGCGCTGTTGGTGACGTAGCGCCCCGTGATCTGCCGCTGATTGGGCGCGTACACGCTCTGGTCGTAGGCGTTGTCGAGCTCGGCCTGGTCCATGTCGAGCCAGACGCGCGGGCCCTTGGCGCGCGGCGCGGGCTGCTGGGCGAGCACGGGACGCACGGCGAGCAGCGCGCAGGCGGCTGCGGCCCTCAGAATGGCTCTTCGCGAGGAAGTCATGGTCAGCGAGCCTTCTTCAGCGCGGGCCGCTCGCTGCAGCGCTTGCACCACGCCGCCGTACGCGGCCAGCGGTCCAGCGGGAGGCCGAACATCTTCCCCAGCATCAGCCAGCTCGCCGCGGCGACATCGACGAGCGTGAAGTCCCCGACCAGATATTGCCGCCCGTCGAGGCGCCCTTCGAGCCCTTCGAGAATGCGGTCGAGCTGCGCCTTGTTGTATGCCGCGGTCGCCTTGCTCCGGTCCTCGGGTTTGTACGACACGGGCGTGTCGAGGCCGTGATACAGGTACTGCATCATGTAGGGTCCCAGCTCGGTCATCGACCACACCGTCCAGCACAACGCGTCGGCGCGGTCCTGGCTCCCCGCCGAAGGCCACAGCTTCTTCTCGATGCCGTACTTGTGGGCAAGGTGTATCAGGATCGCGAGCGACTCGAAGAAGCGCTGCTCCCCGTCGACCAGCGCCGGCACCTTGCCGTGCGGGTTCAGCGCGATGAACTTCGGTCCCAGGTTCTCCTTCTTCTTCGCGTCGACCTCGACGTAGGTATACGGCACGCCCAGCTCCTCGAGCGCCCAGGCGACTCGCGTGCCCGAGCTTCTCGGCCAGGAATGGAGTTCGATGGCCATTTTGATCCTCCTCGTTGGTGGTCGAGCTAGCTTGCGGGGCAGGGGTCGAACGACGACCAGTCGATGCTGCTCACGAACTGCTCGTCGGCGGGGAACGGGTGCTTGAAGGTGAACGCGAACGCGCTGGGCCCATGCGCGTCCAGGTGCGCGAGCCGCTTCTTCGCCTCGTCGACGCCCGGCCGGTGCCCCCGCGGCACCCACCAGAGCGCGGTATAGGCGCCCGAGAACTTCTCGAACCAGTCGTGCCTGCGCTTGAGGACTTCGACGTGCGCGGTGTAGTAGACGTAGCGCTTCAGCTGCTCGACCGATTCCCACACCGACATGTTGAAGAGGATGCGGTCGTCGTCGTAGGGGCGGAGGTAGGCGGCGTTGCCCTCCGACCCCTTCAGTCGCCACACGAATCCGGGGCTGCGGTCGGCGAGCGCGTTGATCTCGTCCAGGCGCGCGACGAAGTCCGCCATCACGGGATCCTCGAGGGCGCCTTTCATCCTTCCGATGTTGACTTGAGCGATGTGCAGGACTTTCATTTCACTCTCCGGTTGATTCGGGGGCTGCCTTCGACGATGCGGACGTCTGCGATCCAGTTGCGCTTTCGCCGCGCGAGGCGCGAATCCTCGCCCTCGCCGTCGAAATTCGACGGCGCGCGGCGGAGGAGCGAGGGATCCACGTTCTCGAACGCGTTGACGCTGACCACGGCGTACAGGCGGTCGTCGATCCGGCTGGTGACGACGGGAACGATGCCGCACCGCGAGCAGACGTGGAACTCGGCGGTCCGCGTGCCGTGCGCGTATCTGGACACGAGCTTGGCATTCCCGACCGCGACCTCGAGCGCGCCCTTCGGGTTGGAGGTCCACACCCCGCCGTGCTTGGTGCAGAACGAGCAGCCGCAGGCGCGCGCCGGGATCTCGGAGGGATCGGGTTCCCAGGCGAGGGAGAAGGAGATGTTGCCGCAGTGGCACTTGCCGCGGATCAGCATCGCTCCGTCAATCCAGCGGAAAGCTCGGCCCGCGCGCGACGGTCGTATCGAGCGTCCGGGCCAGCGACTCGAGGGCGCGGCGGATCTTCGGGGCAATCTCGGCAGAGGAAATCATCGCGTCCTCGGTGATGCAGGCACCCAGCAGCGGAAGTGTAACCGAGGCCTCGGGAAGTATGCGCGCCGACATCGTCTGCAGCACCTCGCGCAGGGTGTCGAGCGCATGATGCGCCCGGGGCGAGGTGTTCACCAGCGCGACCGGCTTGCCGATGAAGCCCTCGAAGCTCACCAGCCAGTCGAGCCCGTTCTTGAGGACCCCCGAGATCCCGTGTGCGTACTCGGGACTGGCGACGATCAGGGCGTCGGCGCCGCCCACCGCATCCCGGAACTCCCGCACCGCGGGCGGCGGATCGGCTTCGAGGTCGGGGTTGAAGGGCGGCAGCGCGCCCAGCCGCGAATACACGGAGATCCTGAGCGACGCCGGGGCCAGGCGCGCCGCCGCGCGGCAAAAGGCCGAGTTGACGGACGCGGCGCGCAGGCTGCCGGAGAGGGCGAGGATGTTCACGCCGGGCCTCCCGGGCGCCTACTTCGGGAACGAGCTGTCGCGCTGCACCGTGCAGATCTGGATCCGGTACTCCAGGTAGAAGCTCGAGCGCCCCTTCTTCTTCGCCTCGACGTGCTCGGGGAGCAGGCTCCACGCGCGCTGCGTTTCTTCGGACTCGAACTCGACGATCGTGACCCTCTCGCCGTCCTCGGCGGCGAAGCCCTTGTGGGAGACGTACCCCGGCATCTTGCGCGCGAGCTCGCTCATTCGAGCGGCCCAGCGGCCGTACTCCTCCTGGGCTTCGGGCTTCACGCGGGAACGAAATACGGTGAGGATCATCTTCTGCTCCGGATCGATTGACATGGTTGATTGGTAGATCGGACGGGCCGGATCATTACAGCCAAAGCGTCTTCCCGCCCGGCCGGCGGATCAGGACCGTCCCGGCGCGCGTTCCCGCTTGTCCTTCTCGTTCTGCGCCTTGATCGCCTCGCGCGCTTTCTCCCATTCAGCGTCGCCCCACTTGAAGAGCTCGTTGAACGAGCCGCCGTTCACGAGGTTGGCGCCGCCGTCGAGCGCGATCGTCTGGCCGGTCAGGAACTCGCAGCCGTCGGCCATGAGGAAGGCGGCGAGGTTCTGCAGCTCGGGCATGTTCCCGGTGCGGCGCATCGGATTCACGGCGACCGCCTCGTCGCGGAAGTCCCGCCCGGGCGCGAGACGCTTGCCCGCGCCCTCGGTGGGGAAGATCCCCGGGGCGATCGCGTTGAGGCGTATGCCGTGCCGCCCCCACTCGACGGCGAGCGACTTCGTCATCACGTGCACGCCGGCCTTGGACATCGCCGAGGGCACGACGAAGGGGGAGCCCGCCCAGACCCAGGTGACGACGATCGAGACGACCGAGCCGCGGTTCTTGCCCGCGATCCAGCGCTTGCCGACCGCGTGGGTCATGTAGAAGGTGCCGTGAAGCACGGTGTTGGCGATGGCGTCGAATCCGCGGGAGGACAGGTCCTCGGTGCGCGAGATGAAGTTGCCCGCGGCGTTGTTGAGCAGGCCCGTCAGCGGCCCGCCGTCGTCCCAGATCGACTGGACCATCGCGTCGACCGCCTGGGCGTCGCGGATGTCGACGGTGCGGATTTTCATCGAGCCGCCGTGCTTCGCGGTGAGCTCCACCGCGGTTTTCTCGAGCGGCGCCTGCCGGCGGCCGCAGATATAGACCTCGGCGCCGAGCTCCAGGTACTTCGCCGCCATCTCGCGGCCGAGGCCCGTGCCGCCTCCCGTCACCAGGATGCGCTTGCCCTCGAGGAGGTGCTTCCCGAACACGGCTAGGTGGTCAGCACGATCTTGCCGATGTGCGCGCCGGATTCCATCAGCGCGTGCGCCTTCGACGCCTCGGCGAGCGGGAAGGTCTCGTGGATGACCGCCCTGATCTTCCCGGACTCGATTTTCGGCCAGACCTTCTCGAGGAGATTGCGCGCGATCGCCCCCTTGAATTCGATCGGGCGCGGCCGGAGCGCCGAGCCGGTCACGGTGAGCCGCCGCCGCAGGATGTCGTTCAGGAACACCGTGGCCTTGGCTCCGCCGAGGAAGGCGATGATGACGATGCGGCCGTCGTCGGCGACGCACTTGAGCTCGCGGTCGAGGTAGTCGCCGCCGACCATGTCGAGGATTACGTTCACGCCCTTGCCGCCGGTCGCTTCCTTCACCACCGCGGCGAAATCCTCGGTCTTGTAGTTGATCGCGCGGTCCGCGCCGAGCTTCACGCAGGCGGCGCACTTCTCCGCGCTGCCCGCGGTGGCGTAGACCGCGTTGCCGAACGCCTTCACCATCTGGATCGCGGTGACGCCGATGCCGGAGGTGCCGCCCTGCACCAGGAACGACTCGCCGGGCGCGAGCCGGGCGCGGTCGAACACGTTGCTCCACACGGTGAAGAAGGTCTCGGGCAGCGACGCCGCCTCGATGGCGGACATGCCTTTCGGGATCGGCAGGCACTGGGGAGTCGGCGCGGTGCAGTACTCGGCGTAGCCGCCGCCTGCGACCAGAGCGGTCGCCGAGTCGCCGACCTTCCAGCCGCGCACGCCGTCTCCCAGCGCGACGACGCTGCCGGCGAGCTCGAGCCCGGGAATGTCGGAGGCCCCGGGAGGCACCGGATAGTTGCCCGCGCGCTGCATGGTGTCGGGGCGGTTCACGCCCGCGGCGGCCACCTCGATGAGCACCTCGCCGGGCTTGGGCTGCGGCACGGGGCGCGTGCCGATCTTCAGCACCTCGGGGCCGCCGGGCCGGGTGATCTCGACCGCGCGCATGGTGTCGGGAATGGCCATTCTCTTCCTCTGGATTCTTCTCTGAAGGGAGGCGCGATTATCGCATTTCGCTAGAATGGCGGCGCCATGTCCATCGCCCCGCCCGCGCGGATCGGAGCGCCGCTCGAAGAGGTCGACACGCCGGCGCTCACGGTCGATCTGGACGCGCTCGAGGGGAACATCGCGCGCATGGCGAAGGCGGCCGAGGGTGGCGCGGCGCGCCTGCGGCCTCACGCGAAGAGCCACAAGTGCGCCGAGATCGCGCGGGCGCAGGTCGCCGCCGGAGCCGTCGGCGTGTGCGCGCAGAAAGTGAGCGAGGCCGAGGCGCTGGTCGCAGGCGGCGTGGCGGACGTTCTGGTCACGAACGAGATCGTGGGCAGGCAGAAAGTCGGACGGCTCGCCCGCCTCGCGCGCGAGGCGAAAGTCGCGGTGCTCGCCGACGACGCGGGCAACGTGGCCGAGCTGGACGCCGCCGCGCACGCCGAGCGCGTGCGCCTGGAGGTCCTCGTCGAGATCGACGCCGGCGCACACCGCTGCGGGGTCGAGCCCGGCGCTCCCGCGCTCGCCCTCGCGAAGGCGATCGCCGCCTGCCGCAACCTGCGCTTCGCCGGCCTGCACGCCTACCACGGCGCTGCGCAGCACCTGCGCGCGGCGGACGAGCGCCGCGCGGCAATCGCCGATGCGGCGGAGAAGGCCAGGACGACGAAGGCGCTGATCGAGGAAGCGGGGATCGCCTGCGGCACCGTCACCGGCGCCGGGACCGGGACCTTCCTGCTCGAAGGCGCGAGCCGCGTGTTCAACGAGATCCAGCCCGGGTCCTACGTCTTCATGGACGCGGACTACAACCGTAACGAGTGGCAGGCGGGCTGGCCGCGCTTCGAGCAGAGCCTCTTCGTGCTCGCGACGGTGATGAGCGCACCCGCCGCGGACCGCGCGGTGGTCGACGCGGGCCTCAAGGCGTCGAGCGTCGATTCCGGGATGCCGCTCGTGCACGAGCGTCCCGGCGTCGAGTACGCGAAGGCGTCGGACGAGCACGGCGTGCTCAGGATCGTCCCGGGGGCGAAAGCACCGGAGCTGGGCGAGAAAATCCTGCTCGTCCCGGGGCACTGCGACCCGACGGTGAACCTCTACGACTGGCTGGTGTGCGTGCGCAAGGGAAGAGTCGAAGCGCTCTGGGCGGTCGCGGCGCGGGGAGCGCTCTACTAGAGGATACGTTCAGCCCCAGACCGATTTCGCGACCTCCAGGCACAGGCCGAGCTTGCGCCACTGGTCGTCGGCGGTGAGCTTGTTGCCGTGATGGGTGCTCGAGAAGCCGCATTGCGGCGACAGGCACAGGTTCTCCAGGGGCACGTACTTCGCCGCCGCGTCGATGCGGCGCCTCAGGTCGTCCTTCTTCTCCAGCTCGGGCACCTTGGAGCTCACCAGGCCCAGCACGACGACCTTGCCCTTGGGCACGTGGCGCAGAGGCTCGAAGCCGCCGGCGCGGTCGGTGTCGTACTCGAGGAAGAAGGCGTCCACCTCGAGGCGCGAGAACACGGTCTCGGCGACGTAGTCGTAGCTGCCGCTCGCGAGCCAGGTGCTCTTGAAGTTGCCCCGGCAGGTGTGGATCGCGACCGCCATGTCGTCGGGCACGTCGCGGATCGCGGCGTTGACCGCGTCGGCGTACATCGCGTTGTCCCTCTTCGGGTCGTCTCCCAGCTTCTTGAACTGCTCCTGCACCTTGGGGTCGCCCATCATCGCGATGGTGGTGTCGTCGATCTGGAGATAGCGGCAGCCCGCCTTGTACAGGTCGGCGATCTCCTCGCGGTACGCCTTCGTCAGGTCGGCCCAGAATTCATCGAGGTCCGGGTAGGTCTTCTTGATCGAAGCGCGGTCGGCCCGGCCGTGCAGCATCGCCGGCGAGGGCATGGTGAACTTCGGGGTGTGCCTGGCGACCGACTTGAGGAACTTGAAGTGATCGAGCATCGAGGGCCGGGTGCGGCGGATCTTGCCCGAGACGATCATGAAGGGCGGCTGCTCCTCGGTGTTCTTGAACTTCGCGTCGCCGTAGGCGTCGCCCTTCGACAGCGTCACGCCGTCGAAGTTGGAGAGAAAATCGATGTGCCACCAGTCGCGGCGGTACTCGCCGTCGGTCACCGACTGGATGCCGACCGATTCCTGCTTGGCGACGGCCTCGCGGATGTGCTTGTCCTGGACCGCGCGCAGCTGCTCGGCGCTCATTTCGCCGCGCCTCGCCTTGTCGCGCGCGTCGTGCAGCTCCTGCGGGCGCAGCAGGCTTCCGACGTGGTCGGCGCGGAACGGGGGCGTTTTTCGTTGTGTCATTGGGAACTCCGGATGGTGGCTCGGCAGCGGAGAACGAATTTCAGGCGAAGCGCGGCGCGCTGTCAACCCCATTCCCGGTGTGGGAACGGAGTGGGACGCAATCCCGCCCGCGCCGGACTAGAATACGCCGCTGCCAAGGGAGACGACGCAATGATCCGCAGCCAGAGGCGCATCCTGACCACGCACGCGGGAGCGCTGCCGCGCGCCCCAGAGCTGCGCGAGATGATCTTCGCCCGGGCCGAGGGCAAGCCCTACGACCGCAACGCGCTTTCCGCGCGGCTGAAGAGCGAGGTCGCCGAGGTCGTCCGCAGGCAGGCGTCGTGCGGCATCGACAGCGTCAACGACGGCGAGGTCGGGAAGACCAATTTCACCAACTACGTGCGCGAGCGGCTCACCGGCTTCGAGATGCGCGATTTCCGGCCGGGCGTCGACCCCGCGCCGCTCAACATCACCGCCCGCGACTCCAGGGATTTTCCCCAGTACTTCGCCGCCGGCAAGGGCTCGCTCACCGGCGCGGCGCAGCGCAGGCAGCTCGCCGTGTGCGTCGCGCCGCTCAAGTACGTCGGCCGCGCGCCCCTCGAGGAGGACCTGCAGAACTTCAAGTCTGCGCTCGCGGGCGTGAGGACCGCCGAGGCCTTCCTGCCGGCGAACACGCCTGGCACGATCGAGCATTGGCTGAGGAACGAGCACTATCCGAGCGAGGAGGCCTTCGTCGAGGCGATCGCCGAGGCGATGCGCGAGGAATACCGGGCGATCGTAGACGCGGGGTTCCTGCTGCAGATCGACGATCCGGATCTGCCCGACGGCTGGCAGATGTACCCCGACATGAGCGTGCGCGACTACCGCAAGTACGCGACGCTCCGGGTCGACGCGATCAACCACGCCCTGCGCGGCATCCCGCGCGAGAAGGTCCGGCTGCACGTCTGCTGGGGCAGCTTCCACGGGCCGCACCGCAACGACATCCCGCTCGCGGACATCATCGACATCATCTTCCGCGTGCGCGCCTCGAGCTATTCGATCGAGGCCTCCAACCCCTGCCACGAGCACGAATGGCGCGTGTTCGAGAAAGTGAGGCTGCCGGAAGGCGCGGTGCTCATTCCCGGCGTCGTCGGCCACGCTTGCGACTTCATCGAGCACCCCGAGCTCGTCGCCGGGCGCCTGGAGCGCTACGCGAAGCTCGTCGGACGCGAGAACGTGATGGGCGGCACCGACTGCGGGCTGGGGCCGCGCGTGGGCAGCCCGGAGATCGCCTGGGCGAAGCTCGAGGCGCTCGCGAAGGGCGCGCGCCTGGCGAGCAGGCGGCTCTGGGCGAAACCGCCGCGAAGGAAGGCCGCGGCACCGCGAAAGAAAAGACGGAGCTAGGCCGGCAGCTCCTTCACGGCCGCCTTTCCCCCTTCGGACGGGAACATCAGCGCGGCGCTGAAGGTGACGAAAGCGAGCGCCCCCAGCGTGTAGTACAGCGCTCTGAAGTCCCCGCTCTGCCTGTAGATCCATGCGACCAGCGGTACCGCCAGCGCGCTCGCGCCGAACGAAACGACGTAGCGCACCGCGTAGGCGCGGGCGCGCCACTCCTCGGCGGTGTAGCGCGCGATCATCGCGTCGTTGATCGGGATCTGCCCGAAGACGAAGAACATCATCGCCACGGCGGTCGCGAGCATCAGATAGTTGTCCATGGTCCCCGCGAGAGCGAGCAGGGGCACCTGCAGCGCGACCACCGGGACGAACACCGACTTGAGCGAGCGCCGGTCCAGCCACCAGCCGACGCACAGCTGCGCCATCGCTGCGACGAGGTAGACGCCGCACACGAGGACGCCGATTCCGAGCGTAGAGCTCGTCAGCGCGGTCAGGCGCTCGTCGAAGACCTTGGGCATCGAGATCGTCGTGGCGTTGAAGATCACTCCGCCGCAGGCGGTGGCGACCGTGAGCACGCCGAACACCCGCGCGAGGTCGGCGCGGGAGAGCTTGACGGCGCCGCCCGTCTTGCGCGCCGGCGCCGTGGCCTGCGCGCCGCGCACGGTCAGCGCGAAGGCCACGCCCACGCCGAGCGCGATCGCGCCGGGAACGATGAAAGCGGAGCGCCAGCCGGCGGCCTGCGCGAGGGCGCCGGCGAGCAGCGCCGAGAACGCCACGCCCACGTTGCCGAACACGCCGTTGACCCCGAGGACGCGCCCGACGTTGTCCCGGTTCGCGACCAGCATCGCGATGCCTACGGGATGGTAGATCGCAGCGAAGACGCCGATCAGCGTGAGGCCGAGCGCGATCTGCGCCGGGCCGGTCGCGAAACCGGTGAGGATGCTCGCGGTCCCGATGCCGAAGAAGAAAACCGTCATCATTCCCGTGCGGCTCCAGCGGTCGGCGAGCCAGCCCGCCGGGATCGAGCAGGCGCCGAAGGCGACGAAGCCGCCCAGGGAAAGCGGCAGGAGGTCGGCATAGCCCTTGCCGAGCTCTGCGCTCATCGCCAGCACGACGGTCGGGAAAATGAGCATGAGCAGATGATCGAGAGCGTGCCCGAGGTTGAGCAGCAGGCTCATGCCGCGCGTGGTGGTCATCGCGGGATGATAACCGAGGCGCGCGCTCGAATCCTGCTCTCGAGCATGCGGGCGCGCAGCAGCGCGACCCGGGTGAGCGCGCGTGCCCGTTCGCTCTCCTCCAGCCCGGGGAGCGCGGCCTCCAGCCGCGCGATCTCGGCGCGCTCGAGCAACTCGAGCGGGACGAATCCGGCGTTCTTCAGGATGCGGCAGGCGATGCGCGTCTCGGGAGGCACGAGCGGGTCGTCGTCGATCTCGAGCGGTTTCCCCGCTCCGGGAAGATCGTCGAAGTCCCCGCGGGCGATCGCCTGGAGGATGCTCCGCTCTGCGATGAAGTCTAGGCTGGACAAGACGCGTGCTGGAAATCGGTGTGGTTTAGTATAACAATGGAAACCGGGTGCGATTCCGGGGGGCTCACGTGACCCGAACCATGCGAAATGTTGCAGTTGCGGCGGCGGCGTTCGTCTGCTGCGCCGCCTGGGCGGCCGACCCCGCCCCGCGGGCGCAGAAGGCGCAGCATACCCGGGTGGAGCGCGACGCCGAGGACGTGCTCGCAGCGGTCGTGCGGATCAAGATGACGGCGATCCCTACCGCACGGAGCAACGCCACGCTCGGCACGAGCCGCGAAGGCACCGGGATCGTGATCGACGAGCGCGGCCACATCGTGACGATCGGCTACATCGTGATCGAGGCCGAGTCCATCGAGATCACGACGCAGGATCAGAGGACTTTCCCGGCGACGCTGGTCGGCTACGACCCGGCGAGCGGCCTGGGGCTGCTGCGCGCGGGCGAGCCGCTTGGCGTCAAGCCGATGCCCATGGGCCAGGCCGCCGACGTCGCGCAACGCGAGCCGGTCATGGTTCTCCCCGCCGGGGGGCGCGAGGCCGCGAGCCTCGCCTACGTCGTCGCCAAGCGCAAGTTCGCGGCGAGCTGGGAATACCTGCTCGATACCGCGATCTTCACCTCGCCGCCGACGTTTCAATGGGCGGGCGCCGCGCTGGTGAGCCGCGAAGGAAAGCTCGTCGGTGTGGGCTCGCTCTTCGTGCGCGAAACGGGCGACGGATCGCAGGCGCCGGGCAACATGTTCGTTCCCATCGACCTGCTCAAGCCGATCCTCGCCGACCTCATCGAAAGGGGCAGAAGGAGCGGGCCGGCGCGTCCCTGGCTGGGGCTGGGGACCGAGGAGCTGCACGGGCACCTGCTCGTGACCCGTGTCTCGCCCGACGGCCCCGCCGACCGTGCCGGGATCAAGAACGGGGACATCGTGGTCGGGGTCGGGAAGGATCCGGTCAAGAGCCACGAGGAGCTCTACCTCAAGGTCTGGGGCTTGGGCGCCGCCGGCGTCGACGTTCCTCTGAAGGTGCTGCAGGGCGTCGACATGCGCGAGCTGAAAGTGCGCTCGATCGACCGCTTCCAGTATTTCAAGGAAAAGCCGGTTTACTAGGCCCGCGAGAGGGCAAAAAAAATCGGCGCCGCCCGCATGCGCGAGTGCGCCGAGAAGGTGCTACGGAGGAGACCTTTGCTTACCGGCGGCGGCCCCAGCGGCGGTGGCCGGTTTCGAAATCGTTGGCGGTGGCGTAGTCGAAGCCTCTCGCTTCCCCGCGGGGGCGCGCCCCTTGATACAGGGACAGCGCGATGCCGAGGATGAGGCCCACTCCACACAGGCTTTGAATCGCGGTGACCAGAGCTTCCATCATGGTGTTTCTCCTCTTGCCGAATGTTCAGGTTCTTGCCCTTCTAAAAGCAGGAACTGGGCCAGGCCAGGGCCAGCCAGGGAAATAAACGTAATCTATTGATTCTTTAAATATAATATAGAGCATGCGCCTTTGCCGCCGATCTCCGAACCCGTGAGCGCCCCCGCGACCGGCAACGCCTCGCCGGGCGGGCGCCATCGTCTCGACACGAGAGCGCTCGAGGATCTGCTTCGCGACCGGGGCTTTTCAGGGCCGATCGCCGCCGAGCAATTTACGGGCGGCCAGTCGAACCCGACCTATCTGCTCACGGGCAAGGCGGGGCGCCTGGTGCTGCGCGCCAAGCCGGGCCCGGCGGCGAAGCTCCTTCCGTCGGCGCACGCGGTGGAGCGCGAGTTCCGCGTGATCACCGCGCTCGCGAGGACGGGATTTCCGGTTCCGCGCGCCCACTTCCTGTGCGAGGACGAGAGCGTCATCGGGCGCGCGTTTTACGTGATGGATTACGTCGAGGGCCGGGTGCTCTGGGACCAGTCGCTGCCGGGAATGAGCCGCTCCGAGCGCGGCGCCGTCTACGACGAAATGAACCGCGTCATCGCGGCGCTGCACGGCATCGACTGCGAGCAGGCGGGGCTCGGAGACTTCGGCAGGCCCGGCAACTACTTCGCGAGGCAGATCGCGCGCTGGAGCAAGCAGTACCGGAGCTCGGAGACCGAGCGCATCGATGCGATGGACAGGCTGATCTCCTGGCTGCCCGAGCACATCCCCGGGGGCGAGGCGACCGCGATCGTCCACGGCGACTTCCGGATGGACAACCTGATCTTCCACCCGAGCGAGGCGCGGATACTCGCCGTGCTCGATTGGGAGCTGTCCACCCTGGGCCACCCGCTCGCGGACTTCTCCTACCATTGCATGAGCTGGCACATCCCGCCGGGAAAGTTCCGCGGCATCGCGGGGCTCGATCTGGACGAGCTCGGGATCCCGCGCGAGACGCAGTACATTGAGTCATACTGCGCGCGCTGCGGGCGCGGCGCCGTCGGCAACTGGAATTTCTACCTCGCCTACAACCTGTTCCGGATCGCGGCGATTCTGCAGGGGGTGGCCAGGCGGGCTCTCGAGGGCACCGCCTCGAGCGCGCAGGCGCAGGACGCCGGAAGCCGGGCGCGGCCGCTCGCCGAGCTGGGATGGAAGTACGCCGAGAGGGCGATGAGAGACTGAGCACATGGACTTTGCGTATTCGGACAAGGTGAGGTCGCTCCGGGAAAAGCTCGCGCGCTTCATGGACGCGGAGATCGCTCCGAACGAGCGCCGCTTCCACGAGGAGGTCGAGGCGAACCGCGCGAACGGCAATCCCTGGGTCCCGACGCGGCTGATCGAGGAGCTGAAGCCGAAGGCGCGCGCCGAGGGCCTCTGGAACCTCTTCCTGCCGCGCTCGCGACGCGCGCCCGGGGGCCTCTCCAATCTGGAATACGCGCCGCTGTGCGAGATCATGGGGCGCGTGCACTGGGCGCCCGAGGTGTTCAACTGCTCGGCGCCCGACACCGGCAACATGGAGACGCTGGAGCGCTACGGCTCCGAGGAGCAGAAGGAGCAGTGGCTCGATCCGCTGCTCGCCGGGAGCATCCGCTCGGCCTTTCTCATGACCGAACCCGACGTGGCCTCTTCGGACGCGACCAATATCCAGTGCCGCATCGAGAGGGCGGGCGGCGACTACGTGATCAACGGCCGCAAATGGTGGTCGTCGGGCGCGGGCGATCCGCGCTGTAAACTGCTCATCGTGATGGGGAAGACCGATCCCGGTGCCGCGAAGCACGCGCAGCAGTCCATGATCCTGGTGCCGCGCGACGCGCCCGGGGTGAAGATCCTCCGGCCGCTGTCCCTCTTCGGCTACGACGACGCGCCGCACGGCCACATGGACATCCTGCTCGAGAACGTGCGCGTGCCGGCCTCGAGCATCCTTCTCGGCGAAGGGCGCGGCTTCGAGATCGCGCAGGGGCGCCTCGGGCCCGGCCGCATCCACCACTGCATGCGCCTGATCGGCGTCGCCGAGCGCGCGCTCGAGCTCATGTGCAGGCGCAGCCTCGAGCGCGTGACGTTCGGGAAGGCGGTCGCCGAGCGCACCGTCACCCAGGAGCGCATCGCCGAGGCCCGCATCATGATCGACTCGGCACGCCTCCTGGTGCTCAAGGCGGCCCATGAGATGGACACCGCCGGCAACAAGGCGGCGCGCGGCGAGATCGCCATGATCAAGGTGCTCGCCCCCAACGTCGCGTGCAAGGTCCTCGACTGGGCGATCCAGGTCCACGGCGGGGGAGGGATGTCGGACGACTTCCCGCTCGCGTACATGTACGCGCACTCGCGCACCCTTCGCTTCGCGGACGGGCCGGACGAGGTGCACCGCAACGCGATCGCCAAGCTCGAGCTGTCGAGATACGCGAAACGCTGAAGGCTACCGGGCCGGGCGCATCGCAAACGCCCAGAGGGCGAAGGTGGCCGCGAGGAGCGCGAGCGCGGAGAGCGCGAGCGACCAGTGGATGCCGATGAGGCTGCCCACGATACCCACGGTGATGCCGCTGAAGGCGCGCATCCCGTTGTTCGCCGTGTTGTAGAGCCCGATCAGGCGCCCGCGAAGCTGGGCGGGCGCGTGAAGCTGCACCAGCGTCTGCGACATCGAGCTGTAGGCGAGATTCAGGAACCCCGCGACGAACATCAGGGCGACCGCGAGCGGGTAGCTCGTCGCGGCCGCGAAGCCGGCGATTACCAGGCACCAGACCAGGGTGAAGACGATCGCCGTCTGCGGACGCGCCTGGAGCAGCCCGCGGCTCTCCAGGGTCAGCCCGCCGAAGAGCGCGCCCGCGGCGTTGGCCCCGAGCAGGATGCTGTAGCGCGCGCCGGCGTCGTCGGTGCCGAGGTCGTGCGCGTACTCGGGCATCTGCGCCTGGAAGGCGTTGCCGACGAAGAGCGAGGACACGGCGGCGAGCAGGATCATCGAGAAGATCGTGCGGTTGCCCGAGACCTGTCGCAGCACGGCGATCGTGTCGCCGAGGCCGGCCCCGCGCCGCACCGCGCCGCGCGCTTGCCGCCGGTGGCCGTCGTAGGGGACCTTCCACAGCCACAGGAAGAGCGGCGCGTAGATGAAGACGTTGACGAGGAGCCCCGCCGGCGGCCCGAGGAGGAGCATCAGGCCGCCGCCGACCGCCGGTCCCATCAGCAGGCCGAGGTAGCGGCTGGTCGCCGAGAGTCGCACCGCGCTCTGCAGCTGCTCGGGGCCGACGATGTCGTGGATGAGCAGCTGGCTTGCCGGTCCCCAGATGACGCCCGCCATGCCGTGCACGGTGAGCAGGACCACCGCGTGCCACAGCTCGATGGTATCGGTGAGGAACAGCAGGCCCCAGGCGAGCGACACGCTCATGAAGAGCACGATCGCGAACTGGATGATCCGCCTGCAGTCGTGTCTGTCGGCGAGCGCGCCGAAGTAAACCGAGAAGAGAAGGAACGGCAGCCAGTGGCTGAGCACCGCGAAGCCGGCGAGCGCGGGCGAGTGGAATTTCTGGAACATCACCCAGTAGCTGATGACGTGCTCGATGTTGTCGGCCATCATCGCCGCCGCCGAGGTGACGAAGTAGGCGCGAAAGTCCCCGTGGCGCAGCGCCGCGAAGGCGACCTGCCTCGCGGAGGTCTGGGGCGATTCCGGCATCAGTCCTGCGGGGCCGGAACCGTGCGCGGCTTGCGGTCCGCGCCGGTCGCGACGTAGGTGAGCGTCGCCTCCGTGACCTTGACCGTCTCGATGTCGCGCGGATTGCGTTGCGCGTAGACCTCGACGTAGACCGTGATCGAGGTCCGGCCCACGCGCACGATGTCGGCGTAGAAAGACAGCACGTCGCCGATGAACACCGGCTGCTTGAACTGGAAGGAATTCACCGCGACGGTGGCGACGCGTCCCAGCGCGCGGCGCGCGGCGAGCACGCCGCCCGCGATGTCGACCTGCGACATGATCCAGCCGCCGAAGATGTCCCCGTGCTGATTCGCGTCGGCGGGCATAGGCACGACACGCAGCACCGGTTCCTTGTTCTCGGGCAGCTTCGACACCCCGCAATGTTACCGTGAAGGGCCGGGGAGCGCGGCCTCGATCCGCGCCACCATGGCGGCGAGCGCCTGGCTCCGGCTGTGGCCGGAATGGCGGAGCGCGAACTCGCGCGCTTTCGCCGCGTGCCCGCCGTTCTCCGCAAGCGCCTTCAGCGCCGCGCCGTAGCCGGCGTTGGGCACGTCCGGCGCGAACTCCAGGCTGGCGCCGAAGCGCACCAGGCGGTGCACCCGGATCAGAAGCTGTACGCCGCGGCCAAATGCGCGCGGTAATCGCCGCTCACGCGCGTTCCCGCGTCCTGCGTCACTCGCGCCACGTCGAGGCGGAACGCCAGTGACTTGGCGTAGTTGGCGCGCGCGCCCAGGCCGAAGCTGCCCAGCTTGTTCGCCGGGCCGCGCTCAGGCGAATTGTCGTGCCCGCGCGCGGCGTCGGCGAAAACCAGCACCCGGACGCGCCAGTTGGCGC
The DNA here is from genome assembly GCA_035280025.1 of Burkholderiales bacterium. GTDB lineage: Bacteria > Pseudomonadota > Gammaproteobacteria > Burkholderiales > SG8-39 > VBDM01. The sequence continues at coordinate 17,729 of DATEGT010000048.1, forward strand.
TTCGCTTCGCGGCGAAATCCGGGCCGTATGCCTCGAGCGAGGCGCGCCAGCCGACGTCGTTCGCGACCTCGCGCTCGTAGTACCCGCGCACGCTGTCGACGCCGCCCATGCCGAACTGCTCTCCCGGGATGAGCAGGTCGTGCGTCTGCTGCGCGTTCGCGAGCGCGCGGAAGATGAAGTCCGATGGCAGCAGCTTCGAGTAGGCTACGCCCTCGCGCACGATGGCGTACTTGGCCTGCGCGCCCGGACGCTGGTTGTCGAAATCCTCCTGCGCCCCGTTCTTGCCGCCCTCGATGTTGCGCGAATACGCGACGTTGAAGGACAGGTCCCGGCCGACGCTGGAGAAGCGCCCGGTGTAGGCGAGGGTAACCGGCCGGACGGTGATGTTGGGAACGAGCGGCTCGCCGGTGTCCGTTAGGGTGACGTCGTTCTTGTAGGCGCGGTAGTCGAGTCCGAGCGAGAGCCGGTGCTCGTAGCTCTCGAAGCGTCCGAGCAGCTGCGTGTAGCGCAGGCCGTAGACGTTGCCGCTGCCCGAGACGTTGAACAGGCCCTGCACCGTCCCGGAGTTCACGCTCGAGTATCCAGCGAGGGCGTCCACGATTCCGGCCCAACGGTAGATGGGAATGCGGTATCCGGCGCCGAAGACCCGGACGTCCGAAGCGTGACCGGGAGAGGTGATCGCCTGGGCGTTCAGCACGTCGTCGTGATTCGTGAGGTTCGCGTTCTGATAGCCGGCGCCGACGCGGTAGTTCCCGGTGCTGGGCGTGCCCGTGTTGTCGACGTACGCCGAGATCCTCGACGGCTTCTCGTCGGCGACGCGGACCGTCGCGTCCACCTGGCCGGGGTCGTCGGCCGCCTGCAGCGCGACGGTCACCTGCTTGGCCGGGTTCTCGTTGACGAGCTGGGCGTCCTTGCCCAGGTCGTGCGTGTTCGGCGACGTTCCCTCCCTGAGCGAGGGCAGCCCGGCCCTGACGTTCTTCTCGTCGAAAAATCGGTTGTCCTGCACCTTCACGCGCCGGATGCGGGCCTCGACGACGCGCAGGCGCACCTCCCCCGCGCGGATGTCCTGCTCCGGAATGCTCGCCCGCACCGCGTTGTAGCCGCGTTTCGCGTAGGCGCCTTGCAGCGCCTCCAGCGCGTGCTGGATGTCGCTGAAATCGCGGTCCTTCCCCGTAAACGGCGTGAGGACTCCGTCGACCTGGCTCTGCGGAAGGAGCGTGTTCCCTTCGACGACGTAACGCCGGATCACGAAGCGAACCGGCGCGGGCGGCTGCGACGGTGCCGGCTGGGTCTGCGGCGCAGGCTGCGGCGCCCGGGGCTGCGCTTGCTGGTCCGCCGGGGGCGTCGCGCGCCGCGACCGCTCGGGGGTCTGTGCGGCGGCTGCGCACGCGTGAATCAGAAGCAGCGAGCTTGCCGCTGCGAGCAGGCGTTTCCCCTTTGCGCCTCCCGTCGAAGTGCTCGCCACCCGACCCTCCCTGGTCAGATCGAAAATTCTCCCACGCCCAATGCTTCCCTCGGAGTAAGCAAAGCCGCGATCTGCGGAATTCCGCGACTTATTCCTCACGATCGGCCTGCGGAGCCGCCGCGGGAAAGCGCGCCGACTGCGTGAGCGCGTCCAGGCTCTCCGAAGCTTCCGCCGCGCGAGCCGTGGCGGGTGGAGCAACGCAAGGCGCTTCGGCGGCTCAGTAGCCCTGCTCTTTGAGGTAGTTCAGCGGTCCGCCGCGGAAGGGCGCGAATCCCGTGCCGAAGATCAGTCCGGCGTCGGCAAGATCGGCGTCGGCGACCACGCCGTCTGCGACCGCCGCGCGCGCCTCGCGCAGATACGGCGCCATCAGCCTGGTGCTCAGTTCGGCGGACACGGCGCCGCCGGCGCTCTTCTTCGCCTTGCCGTCTTTCCATGCATAGAAGCCCCGCCCGGTCTTTCTCCCGAGATTGCCGGCGGCGACGAGCCCGGCGAGCTTCTTCGGCGCCTCGGCGTTTTCGCCGGCCAGCTCCTTCCCCACGGCGAGGCAGATGTCGAGCCCGACCGTGTCGGCGAGCTCGATCGGTCCCATCGGCATTCCGAAGGCGACGGCGGCCGCGTCGAGCGTCTCCGGCGCAAGGCCTTCGTCGACCATGCGCAGCGCCTGATCGATGTAGGGACCCAGGACCCGGTTGACGAGGAATCCGGGCGAATCCTTCACCGGCAGCGGCAGCTTGTCGATCTGACGCACGAAGGCCGCGGCTTTCTTCGCGATCTCCGCGTCGGTGCTCGCGCCCTTGACGACCTCCACGAGCTGCAGCTGCGGCACGGGATTGAAGAAATGAATGCCGACGAGGCGCGACGGATTCCTGAAGCCTGCGCCGATGTCGGCGAGCTTAAGGCTCGAGGTGTTCGAGGCGAGGATCGCCCCGGGCCTGGCCACGGCCTCGAGCCTGGCGAACAGCTCGCGCTTCGCCTGCAGGTTCTCGAAGATCGCTTCGATCACGACGTCGGCGCGCCGCGCGCCGTCGCCCGCGACGTCGGGGATGAGGCGGTCGAGCGCGTCGCGGACGCGCGGCTTGTCGCGCAGCCGGCGCTTGAACAGCTCCGCCGCGCGCTTCATCGCCGGTGCGATGCGCTCGGGCGACTGGTCCTGGAGAGTCACGGTAAGTCCGCGCATCGCGCACCACGCGGCGATGTCCCCGCCCATGACGCCCGCGCCGACAACGTGGACGCTCCGTGCCGTGAAGCCGCTGTCCTTCGCTAGCGATTTCATCCTCTCCTGGAGGAAGAAGATGCGGATGAGGTTGCGCGCCGTGTCGCCTTCCACCAGCCCGATCACGGACGCCGGGTCCTCGGGACGCGGCGCGAAGGGATCGCCGTCAAACCTGCGCCACAGCTCGAGGATGGCGTAGGGCGCGGGATAGTGGTCCGGCGACGCCCTCTTCGCGACCTGCTTCCTCGCCATGGATACGATCAGGGGCCTCACCGGCGCCGAGCTCATGAGCCTCTGGAGCAGGGGCAGCCTCCTCGGGCGCGGCGCCTCGAGCAGCATCACGCGCGCGCTGTTCTCCTGGACGCGCGGCGGCACCGCGGCGTCGACCAGCCCGATCCGCCTGGCGCGGCGCGCGTCCACCGCGCGTCCGGTGAGCAACATGTCGAGCGCCGCGGTCGGACCGACCAGGCGCGGCAGGCGCATCACCCCGCCCCAGGCCGGCATGATGCCGAGCATGACCTCGGGCAGCGCGAAGCGCGTGCCCGGCTGGTCGACCGCCACGCGGTAGCGGCACGCGAGCGCGAGCTCCACTCCGCCGCCCATGCAGAAGCCGTTCACCAGCGCGAGCGTCGGAAAGGGCAGGGCGGCGAGCTTGTTGTACAGGTCCCAGCCGCGCCGAACCATGAGCATGGCGTCGTCGGCGTCCTTGATCCGGGTGAATTCCTCGACGTCGGCCCCGGCGATGAATCCCGACTCCTTCGCCGATCTGACGACGACTCCGCGCGGCTTCTGCGCCGCCAGCTCGTCGAGGACGCGGTCGAGCTCGCCCATCACCTCCGCCGAGAGGATGTTGGTCGACGCGCCCGCCTTGTCGAGCGAGAGCCAGACGAGGTTGTCCCCGTCGGTCTCTAGCTTCCAGTTTCGGTACCCGCCCGCCATGCGCCTACAGCGCCTCCACCAGCATCGCGCCACCCTGGCCGCCGCCGATGCAGATCGAGGCGATTCCCCGCTTGCCCTTCGCGCGCTTCAGCGCGTGCAGCAGGTGCAGCACGATGCGCGCGCCCGAGGCGCCGACCGGATGGCCGAGCGCGATCGCTCCGCCGTCGACGTTGAGCTTCTGCGGGTCGAGCTCGCCCATCGCGCGGTCTAGCCCCAGCTCCTCGCGGCAGTACTTGTCGTCCTTCCACGCGGCGAGGCAGGCCAGCACCTGGGCCGCGAACGCCTCGTTGATCTCCCAGCGGTCGAGGTCGTCGAGCCCCAGCCCGTGGCGCTTCAGTAGGGGCGTCGCCGCGTGAACCGGCCCCAGCCCCATCTGCGCCGGGTCCAGTCCCGCCCACTGCGAATCGGCGATGCGCCCGAGCGGCTTCAGGTCGTGCCGCTTCACGGCCTCGTCGGTCGCGAGCACCAGCCACGCCGCCCCGTCGGTGATCTGCGACGAGTTTCCGGCGGTGACGTTGCCGTACTTGCGGTCGAAGAAGGGCTTGAGCTTGGCGAGGTTCTCGACGGTGGAATCCTTGCGCACCCCGTCGTCGTCCTTGAAGAGCTCGCCCCGGTCGTCGAAGATCGGCGAGATCTCGGGCGCCAGCCCGTCGTGGGCGTCGCTGAAGAAACCGCTTTCCTGGCCGCGGACGACGCGCGCGTGGCTGCGCGCCGAGAACTCGTCCATTTCGGCGCGAGAGATGCCGAAGCGGTGGGCGAGATTCTCGGCGGTCTGGCCCATGAGCAGCCCCACGTAGGGATCGGTCAGCCCCTTCATCAGGCCGATGACGGGCGCGAGCAGCTGCGCCGGCTTCAGCTTGAGGAACATCGCCGCCCTGGCGAGCGACGATTTCGCCGCCATGAAATTCGAGAACCACAGCACCATGACGTCCGAGTACAGCAGCGGAACGCGCGACAGCGCGTCGACGCCGCCCGCGAGCACCAGGCTCGAGCGGCCCGAGAGCATGTTGGCGATCGCGGAATCGAGCGCCTGCATGCCCGAGGCGCAGTTGCGCATCACGGTCCAGCCGGGGACCTTCTGGCCGCAGCCCATGCGCAAGGCCGCGACGCGCCCGATATTGACCTCGTCGACCGAAGGTGCGGCGCACCCCAGGATCACCTCGTCGAGCTCCTCCGGCGCGAACGCCTGCCGGATCAGCAGCGCCTTTCCCGCGGCGGCCGCCAGGTCGCTCGCCGAGAACGGCCCGGGCCGGTTGCGCGATTTCAGGAAAGGGGTGCGCGCCCCGTCGACGATGTAGATGGATTTGGACATCGTGTCTCCGATGGCAGGGCGACCCTGCCGCAGAACCCGGCTCTACGCGGCGGCGCGCTGAGGCTGCGCGGGCGGAATCGCCTCGGCCCGTCCCAGGTCCTGTGGAAAATGATCGACGCGGATGACCTCGTCGCGCAGCTGCGCGAAGCGCTTGAGCAGCCCCATCTCCTCGCCGGCGATGATCTTCGCGGCGAGCGCGGCCTGCGCCAGCTCATCGGGTCCCCTGCCGGCGATCGCGCCGGATTTCTGCGCGGCGCGGATCTTGGCCTCGACCGCTTCGGCTTTGATCGCCGCCTCGAGCGCGGCCTCGAGGCAGCCGAGCGGGTCGCTCTCGGCTTTGGGCAGATATATTCCCGCCGAGAGCCGGTCGCGGGTCGCCGACGGCGCGATCAGCAGGCGCGCGACCTCGTGTCCCAGCTTGTCGGAAGGCGGCGCGAAATGCCGCCCGAGCGGGAAGATCACCACGCGCAGCAACGCGCCCCACAGGCGCGACGGGTAGTTCGCGAGCACCGCATGCAGCGCCTCGCCCGCGCGGAACAGCGCGTCCTGCACCGACCAATGCACGAGCGGCAGGTCGGCCTCCTGCCGCCCCTCGTCCTCGAAGCGTTTCAGCGTCGCCGAGGCGAGGTAGAGCATCGAGAGCGCGTCGCCCAGCCGCGCCGAGATCCGCTCCTTGCGCTTCAGCGCCCCGCCCAGAACGAGCATCGAGATGTCCGCCGCGTACGCGAGCGCGGATGAGATCCGCGTGAGCTGGCGGTAGTAGCCGCGCAGCTGCGGCGCGGCGCCCGCCGGGGCGCGCACGAAGCGCGACCCCGTGATCGCCGTGAAGAAGGTGCGCGCCTCGTTCCGCACGACGTGCCGGGCGTGGCCGAAGAACGCGGCGTCGAACGCGGCGAGGTCGCCGTCCTGAGCCGCGCGCATCTCCTTGAGCACGTAGGGGTGGCAGCGTATCGCGCCCTGTCCGAAGACGATCAGGTTGCGCGTGAGGATGTTGGCGCCCTCGACCGTGATCGCGATCGGCAGCTGCTGGTAGGAGCGCCCCATGAAATTGTTCGGCCCCAGGCAGATGCCCTTGCCTCCGAGGATGTCCATGGCGTCGTTGATCACCGCGCGTCCCCGCTCGGTGAGGTGGTACTTCACGATGGCCGAGATCACCGACGGCTTCTCGCCGAGGTCGACGGCGCCCGCGGTCATGGCGCGCGCCGCGTCCATCGCGTACAGGTTGGCGCCGATGCGGGCGAGCGGCTCCTCGATCCCCTCGAACTTCCCGATCGCCGTCTTGAACTGGCTGCGCACCCGCGCGTACGCGCCGGTCGCGCGCGCCGCGAGCTTGGAGTAGCCGGTGCTCGAGGAGGGCAGCGAGATCGAGCGGCCCGCCGCGAGGCACTCCATCAGCATGCGCCAGCCCTGGCCGGCCATCTTCTGCCCGCCGATGATCCAGTCGAGCGGCATGAACACGTCCTTGCCCCAGTTCGGGCCGTTCTGGAACACCGCGTTCAGGGGATTGTGGCGGCGCCCGATGTTGACGCCCGGAGTATGCGAGGGGACCAGCGCGCAGGTGATGCCGATGTCCTCCCTGTCGCCGAGCAGGTGATCCGGATCGTGCAGGCGGAACGCGAGGCCGAGCAGGGTCGAGATCGGGCCCAGGGTGATGTAGCGCTTCTCCCAGGTGAGGCGCATGCCCAGGATCTCCTTGCCTTCCCAGACGCCCTTGCAGACCACGCCGGAATCCGGGATCGCCGCCGCGTCCGAGCCCGCGTGCGGATTCGTGAGTCCGAAGCAGGGGATCTCGAGGCCTTTCGCGAGCCGCGGCAGGTAGTGGTTCTTCTGCTCCTCGGTGCCGTAGTTGAGCAGCAACTCGGCGGGCCCGAGCGAATTGGGCACCATGACGTGCACCGCGGCCGCGCCGCAGCGGGACGCGAGCTTCTGGATCACCAGCGAGTGCGCGGTCGCGGAGAATTCGCGCCCGCCGTAGCGCTTCGGGATGATCATCCCGAGGAAGCCCTTGTCCTTGATGAACTGCCAGGCCTGCGGCGGCAGATCCTGCCAGATCTGGGTCGTTTCCCAGTCGCTCACCATCGCGCACAGCTGCTCGGTCTCGTTGTCGAGGAAGGCCTGCTCTTCGGCGGTGAGCCTGGGCCTGGGCACGGCGAGCAGCTTGTTCCAGTCCGGGCGCCCGGAGAACAGGTCGCCATCCCACCACACCGACCCGGCGTCGATCGCTTCCCGCTCGGTCTGCGACATCGCGGGAAGCTGGCCCCGGTACCAGCGAAGGACGAGGCGCGAAACGATCTGGCGGCGCAGCGGCGCGACGCCGAGCACGACGCACAGGGCTGCGAGTATTGCCGCGAGCACGGCGAGAGAATTCATGGGGCCCTCCGGATATCCTCGGGCTTGAGAACGATATCAGGATGATACCCCCATGCCGCCGCTCTTGCCCCGGCACGGGCCGCCCCCATGTACCATGGCATCGCCCGTATGGCTCACGATCACCGCATCGCCCCGCCCGCCGCCTCCGCGAAAGACGCCGGGCCCGCGCCGCGCAGCGAGTGGCGCGCGGTCGGCATGCTCGTCCCCTATCTGTGGGAGTTCCGGACGCGCGTGACCGCCGCCCTCGTCCTGCTCGTCGGCGCCAAGCTCGCCAACGTCGGCGTGCCCCTCGTCATGAAGGAGGTGGTCGATTCGCTCGACGCGCGCACCGCGGTTCTGGCGGTGCCGCTCGCGCTGCTCGCGGGCTACGGGATCCTCAGGTTCTCGACGACGCTGTTCGCCGAGCTGCGCGACGTCGTGTTCGTGCGCGTCGCCCAGCGCGCGATCCGCCGGGTCGCGCTCACGGTGTTCCGCCACATGCACAGCCTCAGCCTGCGCTTCCATCTCGAGCGGCAGACCGGAGGCGTGTCGCGCGACATCGAGCGCGGCACTCGCGGCATCTCGACGCTGCTGTCGTACATGCTGTTCTCGATCATCCCGGTGGTCCTCGAGTTCAGCCTGGTGGCGGCAATCCTCCTCGCCAAATTCGACTGGCGCTTCGCCGCGGTCACTTTCACGGCGGTCGTCGTCTACCTCGCTTTCACGATTTCGGTCACCGAATGGCGCATGGACATCCGCCGCCGCGCCAACGAGCTCGACTCGAAGGCCAACACCCGCGCGATCGACAGCCTGCTCAACTACGAGACGGTGAAGTATTTCGGCAACGAAGAGTTCGAGGCGCTCCGCTACGACGAGAACCTGAAGAGCTACGAGTCGGCGGCGGTGAAGAACGAGGCCTCGCTCGGCCTGCTGAACATCGGCCAGAGCCTGGTCATCGCCTTCGCCGTGACCGCGCTCATGCTGCTCGCCGCGCAGGGCGTCGC
>DATEGT010000049.1:0-7638 GCA_035280025.1 Burkholderiales bacterium
AGCTCCGCGCGCTTCGCGCCCAGCGACTCGAGCCCGGCGAGGCGCTCGCGGTTGCGCGTGGTGGCGATGACGCGCACGCCGGCTTGCGCCGCGATGTTCACCGCGGCCTGTCCGAGCGCCGAGGTCGCGCCGCGCACCAGCAGTGTCTGCCCGGCGGCGATACCGAGGTTGTCGTGCAGGCAGGTCCACGCGGTGGCGTAGGACTCGGGGATCGCGGCGAGCTCCTCCCAGGGGAGCGCGGTGTCGACCGGCGCGACGTTGCTCGAAGGCACGCGCGTCACCTCCGCGTAGCTGCCGTTGAAGGCGCGGCCCATGCCGCCGACCAGCGCCATCACCTTCTGGCCTTTCTTGAATCGCCCGTCGGGATCGGCCCTCACCGCGCCGACGCACTCGATGCCGGTGACGGGCGCGACGTCGCCCCAGGCGCCGCTCCTGAAATAGATCTCGGCGTGGTTCAGCCCGAAGGCCTTCACGTCGATCACCACGTGGCCGGGCAGGGGCTCGGGCTCGGGAAGGTCCCGCGTCACCAGTTGCTCGGGACCGCCGTATTGCTGGATGACGACTGCGCGCATGACAGGGCTCCTCTCGGTGCATGGATGAAGGCTCGCAGTCTCGCGGAGAGGAGGTTAGAAAGAAATAACAAAATATGTAAAATCAATGTAGGATTCATCGACAATGAATTCCCTGAGCAACCTCACCCTCCAGCAGCTGCAGTGCTTCGACGCGGTCGCCACCGAGGGCAGCTTCCAGGCCGCGGCGGCGAAGCTGCACCGCACCCATCCCACGGTGTTCGCGGCGGTAAAGAACCTCGAGGCCCAGCTGCAGCTCGACCTGTTCGATCGCGACGGCTACCGCGTCGCGCTGACCGACGCGGGGCGCTCGTTCCACGCGCGCACGCGGATTTTTCTCGCCGAGCTGGGATTGCTGCACAACCACGCCGCCCAGCTCGCGATGGGCGAGGAGAGCGAGCTCTCCGTGGTGATCGGCGACATCTGCCCCCTGCCGGAGATGCTGGGATTGCTCCGCCGCTTCTTCGATCGCTGTCCCGGCGTGCGCCTGAACCTGGTCTTCGAGGCGCTCGCGGGCCCCTGGGAGCGGCTGCTCGACGGCGAAGCCGACCTCATCCTGCATCACATCGACAAGAGCGACACGCGCCTGGAGCACGTGACCCTGTGCAAGGTGAGCGTGATCCCGGTAGTGGCGCCGCGCTTCCTCGCCTTCCCGGTGTCGGAGGACATCACGCCCGAGCAGATGCGCGACTACGTGCAATGCATCATCCGCGACAGCTCGCGGCACTCCGCGCCGCGCGACTACTTCCTGGTCGAGGGCGCGCGCAGCTGGACGGTGAGCGACCAGCTGATGAAGAAGGAGATCATCCTCCAGGGCATGGGCTGGGGACACATGCCGGACTTCCTGGTCGAGCGCGAGCTGCGCGACGGCCGGCTGCTCTCGATCAAGGGCAGGCACCTCCCGGGCGGCGAGACCGACATCGTCGCGGCGCGGCTGCGCAACAAGCCGCACGGCCCCGTCGCCGGGAGGCTGTGGCAGCACATCGCGGAACAGGCGCCGGTGCTCGCCGGCTGAGTCCGTCCGGTCTCACGCGGGCATCTGCATCGGCAATATCACCATCGGCATCCTCTCCAGCTGCAGCCGCTGCTGGATGTTCAGGATGATCTGGTTGTGCAGCAGGTGCGTGATCCAGGTCTCGCGCTTGAACACGAGCTTGGAGGCGAAGAACACGATGTTCGGGAACTCCTCGCGCGCTTCCCGGCAGAGCTTGACCATCTCTTCCACGCCGTCGATGCCGAACGCGAGGTAGTACTTGGAGGCGATGCCGGTGTGGCGCGCCAGGTCCATGTAGAAGTCCATGTCGCGCAGCCGGTCCGCCTTGAGCTTCGCGAGCGCCTCCTCTCCGCCGTAGCTGCGCGCGTCGATAGGCTGCGCGCTGATCACGATGAAGTTCCGGTAGAAGCCCGGCCACATCCTGAGCACCTCGCGCGCCGCGTGCACCAGCCCGCAGCGGTTGCGGCCGACGATGAACGCCGCCGTCGGCCGGGCCGGCTCGAGCCTCGGGCGCGCCTCGACGTGGCCCACGGGGGCCGCGTAGGCGCTCTCGGCGCGCGCGATGGCCTCGGCGGTCATGGTGTAGTGCCGCCGGATCGCGTAGCCGATGCCGATGACGAGCCCGGTGATGATGAGCGTGATCCACCCGCCTTCCGCGAACTTCTCGACCGTCGTGACGACGAGGATGCCGCCGCAGACGAGCAGGCCCGAGAGCGACAGGGCGATCCGGAGCAGCCATTCCCCTTCGTGCCGGTGGATCCACCAGTACCTGACGAGCCCGAGCAGCGACAGGGTGAACGTCAGGAACACGTTGATGCTGTACAGCACGACCAGCACCGAGACCTTGCCCCGCGTGATCAGGAGCACCGCGGCCGCCGCGGCCCCCATCAGGATCACGCCGTTCTGCGTGACGAGCCGGCTCGAGAGGTTGCGGAACTGGTGCGGCATCCACGAATCGACCGCCATGTTCGCGAGCACGGCGGGCCCTCCGAGGAAACCCGTGTTCGCCGCGACCAGAAGGAGCCCCGCCTCGAACGCGAGCACGACGACCAGTCCCAGATGGTTCGCCGCGTCGCCGCCCAGCCCGATGCTCCTGATGATGGCGTCGAACGTGACGGCGTTCAGCGTCTGCCCCTCGACGGGGCGGGCGCCCCACAGCAGGTACAGGACGATGATCCCGCCGGCGGTGAACGCCAGCGACAGCGCCATGTAGAACATCGTCCACTTGCCGGTGCGGATGCGCGGCTCGGCGAGCGACTGGACGTTGTTCGAGACCGCCTCGATGCCGGTGTACGTCCCGCCGCCCAGCGAGTAGGCGCGCAGGAGCAGCGCCGCCGCCGCCACCCAGCCGACATCGTGGACGAGGGCCCCGGAGTCGCCGACCGTCTGCGCGACCATGGACGGGAGCGCGGCGCCGTGGGCGAAGATGCCGTAGCCGATCAGCAGGGCGTGCGTGACGACGAAGCCGAGGAAGATCGGCAGGAGGAAGCTGATCGACTCCCTCATCCCGCGCAGGTTGAGGTAGAGCAGCAGCCCCGTCAGCACGATCTCGACGCCGAGCTTGATCTCGCCGATCCAAGGCGGCAGCAGCGAGAACAGGGCGTCGACTCCGCTCGCGACCGAGATCGCGATCGTCAGCACGTAGTCGACGACCAGGGCGCTGCCCGAGACCAGCCCGGCGCGCGCGCCGAGCAGCCTCGTGGCGACCTTGTAGCCGCCTCCCCCGGACGGAAAGAGCTCGATCACCTGGTTGTAGGCGATTGCGATCACGAAGACCGTGACCGCGGTCATCGCCGCGAGATAGAGGCTGAGCGGCGTGTGGGCGCCCAGAGCGAGGTAGGCTTCCTCCGGGCCGTAGCAGGCCGACGACAGCCCGTCCGCGCCCAGCCCGACCCAGGCGAGGAACGCGACCAGCGCGGCGTGCTTGCGCGTCTCCCCGCTGAAGGGATCGAGCGGCTTGCCGAGCAGAGACTCCCGCAGGCTTCGACTCATCCTCTCTCCCTGGCCGGCGCGGAATCGAAGCATACGCCGGGGTATCGCGTTTCGCCACGACAGCCACTATAGTTTCGCACCATGGATGCAACCGCCCGCGCAGGCGCCGCATGGACCTCGAGCTGAAAGACAAGGTCGCGATCGTCACCGGCGGCACGCAGGGCATCGGACGCGCCACCGCGCTGCGTCTCGCGCAGGAGGGCGCGCGCGTGGTGATCGCCGCGCGCGGCAGGGAGCGCCTCGACGCGGTCGCGGCGGAGATCCGCTCTGCCGGCGGCAAGGCCGCCGCGGTGCAGGCGGACGTCGCGAAGCCCGCCGACTGCGAGCGGCTGGTCGCGGAGGCGCTGAAGGTTTTCGGGCGGATCGACATCCTGGTGAACAACGCCGGGACGTCGCTGACCGGCGAGTTCGAATCGGTGACGGACGCGCTGTGGCGGCAGGATCTGGATCTGAAGCTGTTCGCGGCGATCCGCCTGTGCCGCCTGGTGCTGCCGCACATGAAGAGGCAGGGCGGGGGGCGGATCGTGAACATCACGACGATCGGCGCGAAGCAGCCGCGCGCAAGATCGATGCCGACGACGGTGTCGCGCGCCGCGGGGCTCGCGTTCACCAAGGCGCTGTCGAAGGAGTACGCGCCGCACAACATCCTGGTGAACACGGTGTCGCTCGGCCTGGTGCGCGCCGGGCAGCACGAGAAGAAGGCCGAGAAGGCGGGCAGGCCGGTGGAGGAGCTGTATGCGGAGATGGGGAAGGACATTCCCCTGGGGCGCGTCGGGCGCGCCGAGGAGGCCGCCGACGTGATCGCCTTCCTCGTCTCGGCGCGCTCGAGCTACGTCACCGGGTCGAGCATCAACCTCGACGGCGGGGCGTCGGGGGTGCTGTAGGTCGCAAATGTGGCAGCGGGCCTTCGCAGAAGGCGGAACAGTACTGGGGTATGATCCTTCGGTAATACCAGATCGCAGTCCCGGGAGGCGGCTCCGGTGTCGCGGGTTCGCGAGTCTGCGGTTCTTCTTGGCCGAGCGTTGAGTCTCGGACTGTCGGCGCTCGCTCTCGGTTGCGGGGGCGGGGGCGGCGGCGAGGGCGACGACTCGGGGGCAACCCCCGGCCCGCCTTGCATCTTCGCGCAGCAGATCGATTTCCCGACCGGCGCGGTGCCTCCGGGGTTCGACATCGGGACCCTGGTCCAGGTCCTCGACAATTCCTGCAGCGTTCCGATCCCCGCTTCCGTGACCGTGAACGGAGTCGCGCTGAGCTACGTCGCGGCCAACGAGGACTATGAAGGCAACGTCGTGGTCGCTCCCGGGGGTACCATCAAGCTGAGCGTGACGGTCGACGGAGCCACGTATGCCGCGTCGGCAGTCCAGTTCGCGTCCTATCCCACGATATCCGCGCCCACGGCGGGGGTGAAATGGGCGCTCGCCGCGTCGAACGTCGTCGGGTGGTCGGGAGGCGCCTCGACACCGACTGCCCTCTACGGGATCGGCGTCCTCGACGCCGCCGATCCCAACGGCAACCTGGTGTGGCCGGCCTCGGGGTTTGTGGAGTTGGCGTCGCTCGGCGCAAGCAACGTCGCCATCGGCCCCGGCCAGCTGAGTGCGGGCAACCGATTGGTCATCGTCGGCCTTCTGGACCAGGCGGACATACCGGGCACGGCCATGGGCTCGGGTTTCGTTTTCGGCGGATTCAACTACGTGCCGATCGCGGTGACCACCACCGTGCACTCGCCCGCGGCGACGCTCGAGTCCATTTCAGTGGCACCCGGCAGTGCGTTCATCGCAGCGGGCAAGACCCAGCAGTTTACGGCGACGGGCTTCTACTCGGATTTCAGCGTAGTGGACGTGACGGGCTCCGTGACCTGGGCGTCGCTCGACCCCGGCAAAGCGACGGTCGACGGCATGGGGCTGGCCACCGGAACGGGCGCCGGGTCGGCGACGATAACCGCGACCTCGGGAAGCATTTCCGGCTCCGTTTCGATGACCGTCGTGCCCGGCTTCGCGGCGGGCGCCGGGTATGGGAATCCCGATGTTTTCCCCCTGGCCGATACCGTCATCGGCGACCTCAACGGCGACGGGCGCAACGACGTCGCCGTCATCGAGAACAGTCTCGGGTCGCGGATTCTGGTCTATTACCAGAATTCCCAGGGAAAGCTCGATCCGCCCCAGCTGATCACGACCGATCTAGCGATATCGGGGATCGCCGTCGGCGACGTGAACAACGACGGCTGGACGGACCTCGTCGTGAGCGGCAATTCGACCACGGCGACGTCCGGCCTCCTTGGGAGGATCGCGGTCTTCCGGCAGGACAGCGTTGCTCACACCCTCGGCGCTCCGCAGGAGCTGGTGCCCTCTACGAACAACGTCGGGCCCGTGGCTATCGCGGATCTCAACCACGACGCGCTGCCCGACATCGTCTCGGCGGGGAGCGGCAGCGGCGTCAACGGTGTGGTGTCGATTTTCTTCCAGGGACCTTCCGGGACCCTGGGTCCGGAAGTCACCTACACCAGCGTTCCGGTCGCGTTTTCCGTCGGCTACGGGGAAATACACGTTGCAGACATGAACAACGACGGGATGAACGACATCGTTCTGCAGAGCGGACAGCTTCAGCTCGCCGTCATCAAACAGGTTTCGGCGGGCGTGTTCAGCGGCACCCCGGATTTCTACAACGTCACGACGAGCTACTGGCCGTACTTCAGCTCATTCCGCCTCGGCGATCTCAACGGCGACGGGCTGATCGACGTGGTGACCTCCGATCCCGGCAACAGCGGCTACCTGAACATGTTCCTGCAGAACGGCTCGGGCACCCTGACCGGACCGACGCTGAAAACGGCTACATTCCTTGGTCAGAGCGAAGTGGACATGGCGGATCTCGACGGCGACGGCCTCAACGACCTCATCGTGCTGGGCGACGGCAATACGGTTCAGATCCTCTACCAGGGCGCAGACCATTCTTTCGCGAACTCCTTGACTTATACCCTTCCGACGTTCAGCACCGGGGGCACCACCGTGCATCAGGCGTTGTCCGTGGGAGACGTGACCGGCGACGGGCTTGCGGATATCGTCGCGTCGTGGTGGGCGGACGAGTCGGTCTACGTCGTGCCCCGCTTGCCGTGAGGGACCGGGTGCGGCGCCCCAGGGCGTCGACCGACGGCGGCGCGTCGGCAGTGTTCTAGACCGCCGCGCTCAGGACAGCCCGTACCCCCGCTCGTAGATCACCCAGCGGCCGGCGCCCTGGCGGCGGTAGTGGCGGTCGTCGAGCTGCGCGACGAGGTGGATGCGCCAGTCCCGGTCGGGCTCGCGCTGCGCCAGCCGCTCCGCCTGCGCCACCGTCATCGGGTCATGCCGCCCGGTGGGGTCTTCCTCGTATACCGGCGCTCCGTCCCGCGTCAGCGCGGCGTAGCCGATGCCCACGCCGATCGTCGCCTCGGGCGCGAGGCTTCCGTCCGGCATCTCCGTCCAGTGGCGGCGGGTCGTCGCGATGATCGATACGACTGCGTGCGCGAGGCCGTCCTCGTCCGCGCGCGTTACAAATTCGAGCTCGGTGGTCATGATGCCTCCTTCTCGTCCAGTTCGGTTCGACCTCGACGTCCTGGGGCGGTTCGGTCTTTCTTGTAACGGCCGGCCGGAGCGTCGTCCCGGTCGCCCGAGAAGGCTACCCGGCCCGTGTTGCGGATTTTTCACAGGACTGTGACGTTCGCAAGCGACGCGGCCGCGCAAACCCGATGCCGTCGCGTCGCCATGCGGCGACACTCGGCGCTGAGCTAGAATCGAGGCAGAGGAGGAAACGCCATGAGAACCGCAAGAACCGCGCTCGCCGCTCTCTCGCTCGTGCTCGCGAGCGCCGCCGCCGCGCAGAATCTCCAGAACCAGCTCATCGGCACCTGGGACTTCGTCGTCGCGCAGGTGAAGGCGCCGGACGGGAAGATCTCCTTCCCGTTCGGGGAGTCGCCGAAGGGGATGCTGGTGTTCACGCCCGACGGGCGCTTCATGCAGATCCACGTCGCGAGCGACGTCCCGAGGATCGCGGCGAACAACCGCCTGAAGGGGACGCCGGAGGAATACTCGGAGATCATGCGCCGGAGCATCT
>DATEGT010000050.1:0-15359 GCA_035280025.1 Burkholderiales bacterium
CGCCGCCGCCGCGGGGGCGGGCGCGGGCTCGCCGCGCCGCGCGATGGCGAGCACCGCGGCGGCGAGCGCCAGATTCAGCGCTCCCGCCAGGCGCATCGTTCCCGGCATGCCGATCCACCCGATCAGCAGAAACGCCGACGCGAGCGCGCCGATCGCGGCGCCGATCGAATTGGTGAAATAGAGCATCGCCAGATGATGCCCGCTGTGCTGCGGCCCCCGGCGGATGACCGCGCCCGACAGGAGCGGAAAGGTCATGCCGAGGAGCACGGTCTGCGGAACGATGAGCAGCGCGCACAGCGAGTATTTGTAGACTTCGACCGCGCCGGGGGAGCCGAGCGCCGGTATCACGCTGTCGAGCGAGTATTGCGTGAGCGCGACGAACAGCTCGTGAAAGACCAGCGCCGCGACGCCGATCGCCGCCTCGATCCAGCCGTAGGCGGAAAGCAGGCTCGTGAGGCGCGCGCTCCAGCGGCTCGCGAGCCACGCGCCCAGCGCCATGCCGCCCATGAAGGCCGCGAGCACGAACGACTGCGAGAACGCCGCCGCCCCCAGGAACAGCCTGAGGTAGTGGGACCAGACGGATTCGTAGATGAGGCCGGTGAAGCCCGACAGGGTGAACAGCGCGAACAGCAGCTTGATGTCGCGGCTCAAGGCAGTCACCTCAGTGGTGGAGAATCTTGGAGAGGAACTGCTGGGCGCGCTCGGAACGCGGCTTTCCGAAGAAATCGTCCTTGGCCGCGTCTTCGACGATCTCGCCGCGGTCCATGAAGATGACGCGGTGCGCGACCTTGCGCGCGAAGCCCATCTCGTGCGTGACCACCATCATGGTCATGCCGTCCTTCGCAAGCCCCACCATCACGTCGAGGACCTCGTTGATCATCTCCGGATCGAGCGCCGAGGTCGGCTCGTCGAACAGCATCGCGATCGGGTCCATGGCCAGCGCGCGCGCGATGGCCACGCGCTGCTGCTGCCCGCCCGAGAGCTGGCCGGGATACTTGTCCTTGTGGGCGAGGAGCCCGACGCGGTCGAGCAGCGCGAGCCCCTTGCGCGCGGCTTCGTCCTTCCCGCGGCCGAGCACTTTCTCCTGCGCCAAGGTGAGGTTGCGCATCACCGTCATGTGCGGGAACAGCTCGAAATTCTGGAACACCATGCCGATACGCGAGCGCAGCTTCGGCAGGTCGGTGCCCGGGTCGCCGACCGGGATGCCGTCGACGGTGATCTCGCCCTTCTGGAAGGGCTCCAGGCCGTTGACGCACTTGATCAGCGTCGACTTGCCGCTCCCCGAGGGACCGCACACGACGACGACCTCGCCTTTCTTCACCTCGGTCGAGCAGCCGTTCAGCACCTGGAAGCCGCCGTACCACTTGCTGATGCCCTTGATCGAGATCATCCGCCTCCCTCGCTACCGGATTATGGCGAGTTTCGCCTGCACGCGCCGCACGCCGAAGGAAAGCGCCGAGCACAGCCCGAGGTACACCACCGCGACGAACAGGTACATCTCGACCACGCGGCCGTCGCGCTGCGCGACTTTCGTGGCCGCGCCGACGAAATCGGTGACGTTGAGGAGGGAGACCAGCGACACGTCCTGGAACAGGATGATGGTCTGGGTGAGCAGCACCGGCGTCATGTTGCGGAACGCCTGGGGCAGGATCACCAGCCGCATCGCCGGCCAGTATCCGAGGCCGAGCGCGAGCGCCGCGCCGCTCTGGCCCTTGGGGATGCTCTGTATTCCGGCGCGCATGATCTCGCAGAAATACGCCGCCTCGAACATGATGAAGGTGATGTAGGCGGAGCGCTCGGCGCCGATCTGCGGGGGCCGGTCCGCCCCGGTCAGCGACTGGATGATCACCGGCACCAGGAAGTAGAACCAGAAGATCACCAGGAGCAGCGGGACCGAGCGCATCAGGTTCACGTAGCCCGCCGCGGACAGGGCGAGCGGCTTGAGCGCGGAGAGGCGCGCCATCGCGAGCAGCGTGCCGAAGACCGTGCCGCCGGCGGCGGCGACGACCGTGATCTGCACCGTGTACTGCAGCCCGGCCGTCACGTAGGGCAGGGTGCGGCCGATCTCGCCGAAGTCGAGGTCGGCGATCACTTGACCGACCCGATGTATCCGGGAACCGAGACCCTGCGCTCGAGCAGCGCCATGGCGCGGTTCGAGACGAACGCGATCAGCGCGTAGATCGCGGTCGCCGCGCCGAAGGCCTCGAAATAGCGGAACGTCATCTCGCCCATCTCGCGCGTGCGGAAGAACAGCTCCGTCAGGCCGATCGAGTACGCGACCGCCGTGTTCTTGATCAGGTTCATCAGCTCGGAAGTGAGCGGCGGGATGATGATGCGGTACGCCATCGGCAGCAGCACGTAGCGGTAGGTCTGGAGCTGGGAAAGGCCCAGCGCGTAGCCGGCGTTGCGCTGCCCGCGCGACAGCGACTGTATGCCGGCGCGCACCTGCTCGGCGAGACGCGCGGAGGTGAAGAGCCCGAGGCACACCACGGACGTGACGAGCTGATAGGTCACCGGGTCGACCGAGACGACCCAGCGCTTCACCGCCGGAATCACTCCGGGGACGACGAAGAACCAGAGGAAGAACTGGACGATGAGCGGGATGTTGCGGAACAGCTCGACGTAGTAGCCTCCAAGCCGGACCATCCACGCGCGGTCGGTGGTGCGCGCCACGCCGACCGCGGACCCGAGCGCGAAGGCCACGATCCAGGCGAGCGCCGCGACGAGGAGCGTCCACTCCAGGCCCGAGGCGAGCGATTGCCACCAGGGGCCGTCGCCGTCCGGGATCTGCTCCAGGAAGATGCCCAGATTCACCGGAGGGCGCCGGTCCCGCCTCGAGGAGCGCTAGGTCCTCAGACGCCCTTGTCGTTCGGGTTCGCGAAGGCGTCCCGGATCGCCGGCGTCATCGGGAAGTTCAGGTTGACGCCCTTGGGCGGGATCGGGCTGGTGAACCACTTCGCGTAGATCTTCTCGATCTCTCCCGACTTCATCACCGCGCCGATGGTCTTGTCGACCAGCGCCTTGAACTGCGGATCGTCCTTCCTCAGCATCATGCTGTAGGGCTCCTGGCGCAGCGACTCCGGGATGATGCGGTACTCGGAGGGGTTCCTCGAGTTCGCGATCTGGCCGGCGAGCAGTATGTCGTCCATGACGAATGCCGCAGAGCGGTCGTCGGCCATCAGCAGGAACGATTCGGCGTGGTCCTTGCCGTAGATCTCCTTCACCTCGACGTTCTGCGTCTTCTGGTATTTCTTGAGGAGGGGAACCGAGGTGGTGCCGGAGGTCGTCGAGATCGTCTTGCCGTTCAGGTCGGAGAGCGTGTTGATGCCCGAGTTCTTCTTCACCGCCGCCGTGACGTTGATGACGAAATAGGTCGGGCCGAAGGAGACCTGCTTCTGGCGCTCGACCGAGTTGGTGGTCGATCCGCACTCGAGGTCGATCGTGCCGTTCTGCATCAGCGGAATGCGGTTCGAGGAGGTCACGGGCTGCAGCTGCACTTTCAGGCCGGGCATCTTGAGGTCCGCCTTGACCGCGCCGACGATCTTCATGCAGAGGTCCATCGCGTAGCCGATCGGCTGCTGCTTGTCGTCCAGATAGGAGAAGGGGATCGAGGATTCGCGGTAGCCGACGGTGATCGAGCCCGTCTCCTTGATCTTCTTCAGCGTTCCGGCGGGAGCCTGGGCCGCGGCGGGGACGGCCAGCAGGGCGCCGGCGAGGGCCGCGACAGCGAGGTGCATGGTCTGTTTCATTTGAGTCTCCAAATGTATCGATTGTATCGGGGCCCAGAGACGGCTTGCGGCCGCGTTTCCCGCGGCGCGCACACGCGGATGATTCTACGCAGTCCGGAAAAGTTTGTCTAAGCGTTCGCGCTTCGATGCCCGGCGAATCCCGGAATCAAAGTCTCCCGGAGCGCTTCAGCTCCAGGTAGCGGTTCACGAGCGCGATCGCCAGCATGTCGGGCTCGACGTCGAGGCAAATCGCGCCCGCCGCGCCGATCTTGCGGAAGGAGCGCTCGCGAAGCGCGAGGTAGTCCGCTGCCGCGGCGTGCGTGACGGCACGGTCGAAGCTGCTGACGCGGGCCGAGAGCGCCCGGCCGATGATCGCTTCCCGAAGCGAGGCGAGCACCACGAGGTGCTTGGAACGCAGCAGCTTGAGGGCGGGCAGCAGGGTGTCGTCGTCCTCGTCGCGGAGGTTGGTAAGCACGATCACGAGGGCGCGCCTGCGCATGCGCAGCATGACGTCCCGGGCCGCCCGCTGGTAGTCCGGCATGGCCGGGCCCGGCTCGAGGTCGTATACCCGGTTCAGAATGACGTTCACCGCGGCGACCGATTTGCGCGGCGCGCAGAACCGCTCCTCGCCGCCCATGGTCATCACGCCGACCGCGTCGCCCTGCCTGAGCGCCACGTGGGCGAGCAGCAGCGCGGCATTCAGCGCGTGATCGAAGTGCGACAGGTCGTCGTCCTTGGATTGCATCCGGCGTCCGCAGTCGATGACGAGCAGCACGCGCTGGTCCTTCTCGTCCTCGTACTCCCGCGTGATCAGCTTGCCCGCGCGCGAGGTGGCCTTCCAGTCGATCGCCCGCTGGCTGTCGCCCTGGCGGTATTCGCGCAGCTGGTGGAATTCCGTGCCCTCGCCGCGGCGGCGCACCTGGAGCACGCCGATCTGTGACAGGCGGTTGTCCGTCGCCAGAAGCGTGTAGCGGGAAAGGGCCCTGAAGTTCGGAAATACCAGCGCCACGGCGGCCTCGCCCGAGCGGCGCCTGACCTGCCACAGGCGAAGCGGAGAGTCGACGCGCAGCTCGGCGGGCTCGAAGCGCGCCACGCCTCGCGCGACCGGCCGGATCTGGTAGCGCAGCTCGCGCCACTCGTTGGCGCCGAGGGCGGCGCGCTGCGGGAGCCCTTCGGATTCGAACGCTGACGGATGATGGTCGAAGAGCTCGCAGCGGATCCGCGAGCGCGTGGGATTCGCGAGGCGCAGCGTCACTTCCACCTTCACCCCCAGGGCGAGCGAGGCCGGGATGCGCCGCGCGAGCGACGGCGTCGGCAAGCGCAGGCCGGCCGCGGCATCGACGAGGGCAGCGATGGCGAGGAACCCCGCGGCGGGCGGCCACAGCCCCCGGAGATCGGGAATCACGGCGACCGCGATCGCGAGCGCGAGCAGGGCCGCCGCGGCCCACAGCAGCCGGCCCGAGGGAACGAGCGGCGGCGCGGTGAAGGTCACTTTCTCGGCGCTTCCACTTTCTCGAGGATGCCCTTCAGGATCGCGTCGGCGTCGCGGCCCTCGAGCTCGAGCTCGGGGGACGGCACGACGCGGTGGCGCAGCGCGGGCAAGGCCATGCGCTTGATATCGTCGGGGGTGACGTAGTCGCGGCCCGCGAGCAGGGCGGCGGCGCGCGCGAGGCGCACGAGCGCGATCCCGCCGCGCGGACCGGCGCCCGCGGAGACCCCGGCCCAGCCGCGCGTTGCGCGCACGAGCCGGATCGCATAGTCGAGCACCGAGTCCTCGACCGTGACCGACGCCGCGATCGTCTGGAGCGAGACGACGGCCGCCGGCTTCACCAGCGGAGTGAGGCGGTCGACGTCGAGCCGGTCGCCGATCTTGCTCAAGGTGACCTGGCGCACCATCCCCGTCTCCTCCGCCTGCGACGGGTAGTCGATCCGCACCTTGACGAGGAAGCGGTCGAGTTGGGCCTCGGGGAGCGCGTAGGTTCCCTCCTGCTCGATCGGATTCTGCGTGGCGAGGACCATGAAAGGGGGCTCGAGCGCAAAGGACTCGCCCTCGATCGTCACCTGGCCCTCCTGCATCACCTCGAGCAGGGCGGCCTGGGTTTTCGCCGGGGCACGGTTGATCTCGTCGGCGAGGAGCAGATTCGCGAACACCGGGCCGCGGCGCGTCGTGAAACCCTGGTTCTTCGGATCGTAGATCGTGTGCCCGGTGACGTCGGCCGGCATCAGGTCCGGCGTGAACTGGATGCGGCTGAATTTTCCGGAGATCGTGCGCGCGAGCGCAAGCACCAGAAGCGTCTTGCCCAGACCCGGAACGCCTTCCACCAGGGCGTGGCCCCCGGCGAGGAGCGCGCAGACCGCCTGCTCGATCACCTGTTCCTGGCCGACCAGCGCTTTCCCGATCTCCGCCCGCATCGCGCCTGCGATCGTCGCCGCCTGGGCGAACTGCTCGGCGGATGGTTTGGGCTGCTCGCTCATTTTTCCCCCTGTGTCGGCTGATCGCCGCCGGTTACGCCGTGGTCGAGCGCGGCGTGCACGCGCTGCGCCTGATGCACCACCGCCATGAATTCCGCGGCCCGCTCCGTTCCGCCTTCCGATAGAAGGACGGCCGCGTCCCCGCGCGGGATTCCGGCCGCCGCCGCGAGGCGGGCGGCCCGCTCCGCCGGCGGGGCCGACGAAAAATCCGGGTGCGCGCGCGCGACGCGCCGCAGCGCGGAGTCGCGCGCCGCGGAAACGAGGAGCTCGCGGAGGCCGCGCGCCCAGAAGTATCGGCCGCTCGCGCGCAGATGGTCGAGAAGCCTGCGGCGTCCCGGCGGCGGGTCGGGGGCGACGGGCCCGAAGCGGGGCGCGATGCGCCACAGCCAGAGGGCGAGGAGCGCCGCCGCCGAGAGGAGCGCCGCGTCCGCGTGCCCGACCAGAAAGCTCCACAGCGAAAGCCGCTCCGGCCGGAAGAACACGTCGAATTCGCCCGCGCCCGTCAGCCCGAGCAGGACCCAGAGAAATTCCGCGTGGTCGTGGTCCCCGATGCGCTGGTTGCGCGCAAAGGCGAGCGAGCCGGTGGCGGTGATCATCCCCTTGCCCCGTGCGAACGATACGAGGCTCGCGGCGGCGCGCGGGCCCGCGATGAGGCGCGGCTTCGCGACCGGGGGCTGGAGGCCCACCGCGCCCGCGAGCAGAACCGAGAGCTTGCGCTCGCTCCCCGGAATCGCCACCGGAATCGGCTTGAAGCCCTGCGCGCCCTGGGAGCGCCGCACCCCGACCTTGTCGAGCAGCGGATCGGCGACGCCCAGGAATTCGGCTTCGACGATCAGGTGTCCGCCCCGCTCGACCCAGGCGATCAGGCGATCGATGCGGCGGGAGTCGAGCGCCTGCCGCTGCGCGGGGAGCAGCAGGACTCCGGCGACGGGCAGCGCGTCGAGCTCCGGAATGGACCGCTTCTCCGTGCTCCGCATGCCCATTCTCGCAGCGAAGCGCTCCGCGGCCAGAAAGGGACGCAGCCGCGCCTCCCCCGACATCGGCGTGCGCTCGGTGACCGGCACGCGCTCGAAGTTCGTCAGGAACCACGCCACCGCGATGACCGCGGCCGCAAGCGCGCCGACGATGAGAAGGCGCCGGTTCATGCGCTCGAGGCGAGGCGCGCCTCGTAGTCGCGCGCGAGGCGCTCGACGTCGGTGAGCGCGGGAACGCGGCGCGCGTAGGCCGCCGCCTGCCAGGCAGCGACCAGGAGGGCGAAATAGGAGCCCGCCTGCGGATCGAGGCGGGCGCGGGCGCGGTCGAGCACTTCCTGCTCGGTGCTGCTCGCGAGCAGCTCCACCGAGCGCCGGTGAGCGAGCTCGGAGAGCGCTCCGCGGTACAGAAGGCCGAGAGCGTCGCGGATACGGCCCTCGCGCGCGAGCGCGAGCGCCGATCCGGAAACATCCGGGGGCAGCGTCTCGGGGGCGAGCTCCAGGCCGAAGAGCACCGAAGGCGGCCGGTAGGGCTCTGCGACCCGGCCGTCCTCCCTGGGCAGGTTGCGGTACAGCCAGCGGGCCGCGAGCACCACGAGCGCCGCCGCGCCGATCCAGAGCAGCACCTCGGCGGCCCTGGCGAGGGCGTAGCCCAGGGCTCTCGCCCACGTCGTGTCCGCCGGCTTCTCCTCGGGCGGCGGATTTCTCCGGACCCATTGCAGGCGCTCGCGATCGTGAGGAAACTCGGCCGCTTTCAGCACCTCGCGGATCTCCTCCCGGGGATTCTTTCCCTGCTGGGCGAAGGCGGAATCCGGCGCGGGCAGGACGAGCAGCGCCGCGAGGGCGAGCACCGCCGCCGAAGCGTACGAGCGCGAAGGCGACGGGCCCGTCGCGCGCTCGGCGAGCCGGCGCAGCGCGAGCTCGATGTCCCAGCCCTCGAGCACGGTGCGCCGGTTCAGGTAGAGCGCGAACCCCGCCGCGACGTAGAACGGCTCGACGAGCGCGAGCGCGCAGGCGTAGAGGATCACGTCCTCGACGGAGAAGATCGCGCCGGGGGAGCCGTCGCTGAACATGTCGAGCAGCCAGGGCCGGTCGCCGCTCGCGGGAAGCAGGAAGTCGAACAGCGCGTCCGAAGACATCGTGAACACGCCCTCGAAGTGCATGCACACGATCGTGAGCCAGACGGCGTAGCTGCGCACGCGGCGCCCGAGCAGGGCGCGGCGCGCGCGCCCTTCGCGCCCGGTCTGGCCCTCGAGCTGCCGCACCGGCAGGTTGAACGAGCGCGCCAGGTCGTATCGCAGGATGAGCGCGCCCGGCAGGCCGGTGCCGAGCCACTCTCTCGCGCGCGCGAGCGTGTCGCGGGCGCTGGGGATCTCGCCGAACACGGCGCGCGACAGCAGGTGCAGGACCACGCGGTCGTAAAGGGGCTTCAGCCACCAGATGATCAGCAGGCCGATCCAGTGCTCGGTGAACGAGCCGACGAGCAGCGCGGCGGCGACGATCGGGAGGTAGACCGGGGCGAGCGCCGCGTAGACGGGCCGCCACCACCGGCGCATCAGCGTAAAACCGAGGTCGATCGCCTCCCACTGGGAGCGCGGCCGCAGGGCGACCGCGATCTTACCCAGCTCCACGGGAGCGCCCTGCGAGGCCGAGGTATCCGAGGACGGCGAGCCAGCCGGCGACGCCGAGGCCTATCTTGGCTTCGAACGGAATCTCCGAGAGCGGCGACCAGAATGCCTCGACGAAAGCCGCGAGAGCGAACATCACGGCTGCGCCGTACATCATGCGCACCGCCGGCCTGGCGGCGGCGACCAGCGCCGCCTTGCGCGAGACGTTGCCGGGCGAGATGACCGCGAGGCCCAGGCGGAGGCCGGCGGCGCCGGAGAGCACGATCGCCGTGAGCTCGAGCGAGGAGTGGCCGGCGACGAACGGCCAGAAGGTCCCGGCGTATCCCACCTGCGTCAGATAGCCGGCGACCGAGCCGATGATGACGCCGTTGGCGGCGAGGAACCACACCGAGCCGACGCCCGCCAGAATTCCGCCCGCGAAGGTCTGGAAGCCGATGCGTATGTTGTTCCAGATGTACACGCCGAACATGGCGAGGCTGGTGTCGGCCTCGCGCATCCCCAGGCGGTGGTTCGCGGGGTCGTACATCTCGTGGAAGTTCGCGATCTCCCGCGGCCCGAGTATGTAGTACACGAATTCGGGAGCGTACTGGAGCACGGCGATCAGCACGAGCAGCGGCCCGAAAAAAAGCAGCGCCGCCGCGGCGACCAGGCGCCATTCGCGGCGCACCAGGGACGGGAAGGCGACGAGGAGGAAGTCGGCTGCGCGCTGCGTCTGCCTGCCGCGGTTCGCGTACAGCTCGCGATGGCCCCGCAGCGAAAGCTGGTTGAGCCGGTCCACGAGATCGGGGCTGTAGCGCCGGTCGGCGGCGAGGGCGAGGCTCTGGCAGAGCCGCCGGTAGCGTTGCGGCATTTCCGCGGGCGGAAAGACCGGGAGCGCGCCTTCGCTCTTGCCGCGCGCGTCGAGGAAACGCTCGAACGCGTCCCACTCCGGGCCGCGGCTCGCCTCGAAGGGCGCCTGCTTCACGGCCGCCCGACGATGTGGTTGGCGATGCCGATGAGGCGCGCGGCCGCGGGCCCGCCCGACAGCCCGCTCACCAGGGGCCCCGCAAGCCCCGCGAGCTCCTCGACGCGCTCGCGGGTCAGGGTCTCGGAGCGCTCGGCGAGATCGAGCACCGCGCGCTGGTCCGCGAGGTTCAGCGCGATCGCGGGCGCCACGGAAGCGGCTTCCGGGACCTTGTGCGGCCTGATCTTCTCCGGCTGATATACGACGACGGTGCCGGCGGCGAGGTCGCCGAGGCGCTTGAAGTCCCGGCTCGCGAGCATCGCGAGGAGGCCGAAGGCGTAGAAGAAGGGCAGGAAATCGACGGCCCGCAGGAGGTTGCGCGTCAGGGACGAGGCCCAGCGCACGGGGCTGCCGTCGTCGTTCAGCACCGCGATGCCGAGCGCCTTCTTGCCCGGCGTCTGCCCGTTCCAGTACACCTCGAACCAGACCGGGAGCAGCCATTCGACGAAGAAAGCCGTGAGCAGCGTGACCCCGAAGCCCGCGGCTCCCAGCCTGGCGCCGACGAGCCCGGCGGCGAGCACGATCACCGCGCGGACCGCCAGATCGATGGCCCAGGCGAGCGCGCGTGAAACCGGACCCGCGAGGTGGAGCGCGAGCTCTATGCCTTCGGGCGTCGCGACACGTCGCGTGGTGTCGAGCATGCTCCCGGCCGCCCGCTCACTCGGCTTTCACCACGATGGTGTCGGCGATGTAGTCGTGGACGCAGCGGCGAGCGTTGCCGAAGATGAACAGGACGTCGACGAACGACAGCAGGGTGAGCAGCGGGACGGCGTTGCCCAGGCCGCTCACGATCCATTGGGGCAGGCCGCGCATGAAGACCAGGCGGGCGAGGCCCGCGTCGCTCCCGTCGGTGCGCACCATGCGTATCTTCAGCGCCTTCTTCCCGATCGAGGCGCGGTACCGGTGCAGCATCCACAGGTTGACCGCGCCGACGAAGGCGATGCCGACCGCCACGGCGATGAAGAAGGCGGCGCCCGGCTTGGAGCCGGCTGCGGCCCCGCGCCCCGCGATCAGCCCCGCGGCGACCCCGATGCCGCCGACGATGATGCCGTCGACGAACGCGGCGGCGAATCGCTGCCAGCGCGTCGCGAGCTCGGGTGCGGCGGATTGAACGTCCTCGACGGCCGCCTTGGGTGCGGCGTATGGATTGACGGTCGCCATGTCTCCCCTTTTCTTGTGAACGCTGCAGGCCGAATCTACTCCCTTGGAGGGGAATTTCCAAGCCGGGCCCGGCGCGTCAGGCGGCGCGCCGCACGCTCTTGCCGAGGACGTTCCGCAGATATCGCCCCGTAAAGCTCGACTCGACCGCCGCCACGTCCTCGGGCGTGCCCTGCGCGATGATGCGGCCGCCCCCGTCGCCGCCCTCGGGGCCGAGGTCGACGACCCAGTCGGCGGTCTTGACGACGTCCAGGTTGTGCTCGATCACCACGACCGTGTTGCCGGCGTCGCGCAGCCGGTGCAGCACCGAGAGCAGCAGGTCGATGTCCTTGAAGTGCAGCCCGGTGGTGGGCTCGTCGAGGATGTACAGCGTGCGTCCCGTGTCGCGCTTGGAGAGCTCCAGCGACAGCTTCACCCGCTGCGCCTCGCCGCCCGAGAGCGTCGTCGCGGGCTGGCCGAGCTGGATGTAGCCCAGGCCGACCTCGAGCAGCGTCTGGAGCTTCCTCTCCACCGCGGGCACCGCGTTGAAGAACTCGTGGGCCTGGTCGACCGTCATCTGCAGCACTTCGTGGATGTTCTTCCCCTTGTACTGCACCTCCAGCGTCTCGCGGTTGTAGCGTTTCCCGTGGCAGACGTCGCAGGGCACGTAGATGTCCGGGAGGAAGTGCATCTCGACCTTGATCACGCCGTCGCCCTGGCAGGCCTCGCAGCGCCCGCCCTTCACGTTGAAGGAGAAGCGCCCGGGGCCGTAGCCGCGCTCGCGCGCGGCGGGCACTCCGGCGAAGAGCTCGCGGATCGGCGTGAACAGCGCCGTGTAGGTCGCCGGATTGGAGCGCGGGGTGCGCCCGATCGGGCTCTGGTCGACGCTGATCGCCTTGTCGAAGAACTCCATGCCCTGGATGGACTCGTGCGCCGCGGGCTCGTGGACCGAGCCGTAGAGCTCGCGCGCCACCGCGTTGTACAGCGTGTCGTTGATGAGGGTGGATTTGCCCGAGCCCGAAACGCCGGTGATGCAGACGAACAGCCCGACCGGGAGCGTCAGCTCGACCGACTTCAGGTTGTTGCCGCGCGCGCCGCGCAGGCGGAGCAGGCGCGTCTTGTCGAAGCGACGGCGGCTCTTGGGGACGGCGATCTGGAGCGCGCCGGAGAGATACTGTCCCGTCAGGGAAACCGGATTGCGGCGGATCTCGGCGGGAGTGCCCTCGGCGACGACCTCGCCGCCGCGCTCGCCGGCGCCCGGCCCCATGTCGAGCACGTGATCGGCCGAGCCGATCGCCTCCTCGTCGTGCTCGACCACGATCACCGTGTTTCCCAGGTCGCGCAGGTGCCGCAGCGTGTCGAGGAGCCGGCCGTTGTCGCGCTGGTGCAGGCCGATCGAGGGCTCGTCGAGCACGTACATCACGCCGGTGAGCCCGGAACCGATCTGCGAGGCGAGGCGGATCCTCTGCGCCTCGCCGCCCGAAAGGGTCTCGGCGGAGCGGTCCAGCGACAGGTAATCCAGGCCGACGTTGTTGAGGAAGGACAGGCGCGCGACGATCTCGTTGACGATCTTCTCCGCGATCGCCTGCTTCGCGCCTTCGAGCTCGAGCGCGCGGAAGAACTCGAGCTCCTGCTTCAGCGGAACCGCGCTCACCTCGTAGATGGCCTTGTCGCCGACCTTCACGTTGCGCGCCTCGACGCGCAGGCGCGTGCCCTCGCACGCCGGACAGGCCTTGCTGTTCAGGAACTTTGCGAGCTCCTCGCGCACCACCAGCGAGTCGGTCTCCCTGTACCGCCGCTCCAGGTTCGGCAGCACGCCCTCGAAGGCGTGCTCCTTGATGACGGTCCGGCCGCGCTCGTTGAGGTAGGAGAAGGCGATCTTCTCCCTGCTGCCGTGCAGCACCACGGCCTGCGAGGCCTCGGGGAGCTTCTCGAAGGGGACCTCGACGTCGAAGCCGAAGTGCGCCGCGAGGCTGGTGAGCATCTGGAAGTAGAACTGGTTGCGGCGATCCCAGCCGCGGATCGCCCCGCCAGCGAGGGAGAGCTCCGGGTGGGCGACGACGCGCTTCGCGTCGAAGAAGGAGACCGTTCCCAGCCCGTCGCACTGCGGGCACGCGCCCATCGGGTTGTTGAACGAGAACAGGCGCGGCTCGAGCTCCGCGAGCGAATAGTCGCACGCCGGGCAGGCGAAGCGCGCCGAGAACAGGTGCTCGCGTCCCGACACGAGCTCGTGCACGATGGCGCGGCCGTCGGCGTGGCGCAGCGCGGTCTCGAACGATTCCGCCAGACGCCGGTTCGCGTCCGCGCGCACCTTCAGCCGGTCGACGACCACGTCGACCGTGTGCTTCACGTTCTTCGAGAGCCTGGGCACCGCGTCGATCTCGTGCACCTTGCCGTCGACGCGAAGGCGCGCGAACCCCTGCGCACGCAGCTCCGCGACCAGCTCGTGCTGCTCGCCCTTGCGGCTCGCGACGATGGGGGCGAGGATCATGATCGCGGCCTCGGCGGGAAGCGCGAGCACGTGGTCGACCATCTGCGACACCGACTGCGCCTGCAGCGCCAGCTTGTGCTCCGGGCAGTAGGGCGTGCCGACGCGCGCATAGAGCAGCCGCAGGTAGTCGTGGATCTCGGTGATCGTGCCCACCGTCGACCGCGGGTTGTGGCTCGCCGCCTTCTGCTCGATCGAGATCGCCGGCGACAGGCCCTCGATCAGGTCGACGTCGGGCTTCTCCATGAGCTGAAGGAACTGGCGCGCGTACGCGGAAAGCGACTCTACGTAGCGGCGCTGGCCCTCGGCGTAGAGGGTGTCGAAGGCGAGCGACGACTTCCCGGAGCCGGAGAGCCCGGTGATCACGATCAGCCGGTTGCGCGGCAGATCGACGTTGAGGTTCTTGAGGTTGTGCGTGCGCGCGCCGCGGATGCGGATCTGATCCATGCTGCCCGAGAGCGAAACCAAACCTGCTACTATACGAAATTCCGTGGTACTCCCGCTACGTCCATGACGTCCCCGGCATCGTCCGCGCGGATGTCCCCTCTCGAGCTGCGCGCGAGCCTGTCGCTCGCCTCGCTCTTCGCCCTGAGAATGCTGGGGCTTTTCCTCATCCTGCCGGTGTTCGCGGTCCACGCGCTCACGCTCCCCGGGGGCGAAGACCGCACCTGGGTGGGCATCGCGCTGGGCAGCTACGGGCTCACGCAGGGCCTGCTGCAGCTTCCCTACGGGATGGCCTCCGACCGCTACGGCCGCAAGCGCGTGATCGTGATAGGCCTGCTGCTCTTCGCTCTGGGGAGCTTCGTCGCGGCCTGGGGCCCGAACATCGCGGTCGTGATCCTGGGGCGCGCGCTGCAGGGGGCGGGGGCGATCTCGGCGCCGGTGACCGCCTTCGCCGCCGACATCACGCGCGCCGAGCACCGCACCAAGGCGATGGCGCTGATCGGCGGCTCGATCGGGCTCATGTTCGCGGTATCCCTGGTGGCCGCGCCCGTCCTGTATCCGCTGATCGGCATGGGCGGGATTTTCGGCATGACCGGGCTGCTCGCGCTCGCCGCGATCTGGGTGACGCTCGCGGTCGTGCCCGCGGAGCCCGCCGCGACCGGCGCGCGGCGGCTGCTGCGCGGGGCGCTTCGCGAAATCCTGCGCAACCGCGAGCAATTGCGGCTCAACTTCGGGATCTTCTCGCTGCACGTCGTGCAGATGGCGATCTTCGTGGTCGTCCCGACCGCGCTGGTGCGCTACGGGAACCTGCCGGTGAGCGGGCACTGGAAAGTCTACCTGCCGGTGGTGCTCGGCTCGTTCGCCCTGATGGCGCCGCTGCTGCTCCACGCCGAGCGCACCGGGCGCATGAAGTTCCTCTTCCTCGCCGCGATCGGCCTGCTGCTCGCGGTCGAGGCGGGGCTCGCGGTGTGCTTGGACACCTTTCCCTTCCTGGTCGCGCTGCTGCTCTTCTTCTTCGTCGCCTTCAACGTCCTCGAGGCCTGCCTGCCTTCGCTCGTGTCGCGCGTCGCGCCCGCGAGCGCCAGGGGCACGGCGCTCGGGGTCTACAACACCACGCAGGCCCTGGGCCTGTTCGCGGGCGGGACGGCGGGCGGCTGGCTCGCCCAGCACCTGGGGGAGTCTTCGGTCTTTGTATTCGGATTCGCCGTGGTTGCGTTATGGCTACTTGTAGCCTCCAGCATGCGTGTCCCGGTCGATGCCGCTGAAGGTGTATCCTGATCGTTCATCGGAGGGAGTAGACATGGCATCGGTCAACAAAGTGATACTGGTGGGAAACCTGGGGCGCGACCCCGAAACCCGGTATGCCCCGGAAGGCAGCGCGATCACCAACATCTCCATCGCCACCACCGAGCAGTGGAAGGACAAGGCGAGCGGCGAGAAGCAGGAGCGCACCGAGTGGCACCGCGTGGTGTTCTTCAACCGCCTCGC
>DATEGT010000051.1:0-3975 GCA_035280025.1 Burkholderiales bacterium
TCCGATGCTCCGGGTCGTCAGCTTGTAGGCGCTGATCGCGATGATGCCGATGACCGAGGCGCCGACGCCGTAGAACACCGCCTGCATCCAGGCAAGGCCGCCGTACGCGACATACGCGGCCCCGAGCGCGACGACCATGACGAAGGAGGGCAGCACGAAAGCGAGGCCGACGAGGGTCGCGCCGGCGGTCCGGTAGTGCACGTAGCCGAGATAGATCGCGAGCTGCGCGGCGAGCGGACCGGGCATGAGCTGGGCGAGCGTCAGGCCCTCCTTGTAGTCGGCTTCGGAGATCCACTTGCGCCGCTCGACCAGGTCGCGATGCATGAAGCCGACGAGCGCCACCGGGCCGCCGAAGCCCAGCGCGCCGAGGCGCAGCGCGTAGCGCACCAGATCCCACAGCGAATACGCGGGGCCGGCTGAATTCGAAGCTTGGGAGGTTTCCATCCGAATGCGCCTCTCGCAAGTGGTGCGACAGGCAGACTTGGACGGAAGCCGTCTTGGGATGCCGGGAGTCTGCTATGTCCCGGCGCGGGCGGCGGGAGGTTCTCCGCCGCGCGCGACTCGGCTCACTTGTGGATCGTCACCAGGGTCACCGTGTTCTCGAGGCTGTTCGCGAGCACGAAATTGCCTTCCTTGGTGACATCCGTGTTGCGCACGATGTTGCCGCCGCCGGGTATCGTCCAGGTCTGGAACTTCTCGGTCTTGGGGTCGAAGCGAACCACGGTGTTGGGCATCGCTTCGGACTCGCTGTACCAGATGGCGTCGTGGATCTCGGAGATGCCGTAGGGCGCCGACTTCGGGCCGCTCGGGGAGGGCCACTCCTTCACCTGCCCGGTCGCCGGATCGAGCCGGCCGAGGTAGCCGCGCTGGTAGTCGGTATACCAGACTATGCCGTCGCTCGTCGTCGCGACGCGGCGCGGGCGTGCGCCCGGATCGGGGAGCTTGTATTCCTTGATCTGCATCGCAGCCGTGTCCACCGCCGCGATGCTGTTGGTTCCGAACTGCACGACGAAGAGCGTTCCCTTGGGATCGAACGCCATGCCGTAGGGGCGCGACTTGGGCGTCGGCGGCGTGAGCAGCTTGATCTCCCCCGTCTTCGGGTCGAGCCTCCCGATGCGGTTCGCGTTCTGCATGGTGAACCACAGGATCCCGCTCTTGTCGAAAAGCAGCGTGTGCGGGTCGCCCGGCTCGGGCGTCTTGTATTCCGTGACTTCGCCCGTCTTCGGATTGAGCTTGCCGACGAGCGAGCCGGTGTTTCCCGTGTACCAGATGTTGCCCTCGCTGTCCTCCTTGAGACCGTGCGGCCCCGAGTGCGCGGTCTTGAGCTTGTACTCTCTCACCTTGCCGGTCTTCGGATCGACGCGACCGAGCACGTTGGCCATCTGGCCCGTGTACCAGAACGAGCCGTCGCGCGCCGCGAGCGGGTCGTGCGGCCGCGAGCCGGGCGTGGGCGCCTTCCAGACCTTCATCGAGACCTTGAGCGGCCCCTTGATGACCGCGGCCTTCTCCCTCTTCTCCGCCTTGATCGGGTAGGCCTTGATCAGATAGCGGGTCATCGCCTCCATCTGATCCTTGGGAACCGCCGCGCCCTGGTTGACCATCATTCGCATTACCGTGTGCCAGCCTTTGGCGTCGTAGCCGGTGCCGACGCGCGCGGTCAGCGGGTGGCAGCTGTTGCAGGCCGCGTCGACCGCCTGCTTGGCCTTGTCCTGCGCCTGGGCCCAGACGGGCAGCGAGCACAGGAGCGCGATCCACGGGCAGATAAGCGATTTTCTCGACATGGGTCCTCTCTTCGGGTGGAAGTGCCGTTCTTGTTTCCCCGAAACTTACTGCGAACCCGGGGCGAAGTCCAGTAGCGCCGGGGCGCGCAAAAGAAGACTATAGTTCGAGGAAGGCCCGTTCCGTGTTCGCGAGGAGACCGGTTTGCGCTGGCATAAGCTGCTGATTGCATTGTGCGCGCTGTGGCCCGCGCCGGCGCCGGCTGCGGCCGCGCCGGTGCTGCTGCTCACCGTCAACGGCGCCATCGGACCGGCGATCGCCGACTATGTGCACCGCGGCATCGAGAGCGCCGGGAAGCAGGGCGCGCAGCTCGTGGTGCTGAAGATGGACACGCCGGGCGGCCTCGACGCCTCGATGCGCGCCATCATCAAGGACATCCTCGCCTCCACGGTGCCCGTCGCCGCGTTCGTCGCGCCCGGCGGTGCGAGAGCCGCGAGCGCCGGGACCTACATTCTCTACGCCGCTCACGCCGCGGCGATGGCGCCGGCGACCAATCTCGGCGCGGCGACGCCGGTGGCGATCGGCGCGCCGGAGACCGCGGAAAAGCCCGTCGCCAAGTCCGAGAAGGGCGAAGGCGGAAGCACCGCGTCCACCATGACGCGCAAGCAGGTGAACGACGCGGCCGCGTACATCCGGGGACTCGCGCAGATGCGCGGCCGCAACGCCGAGTGGGCCGAGCGCGCGGTGCGCGAGGCAGTCAGCCTGTCGGCGGGCGAGGCGCTGAAGATGAACGTGATCGATCTCGTCGCCGCCGACGTGCCCGATCTGCTGAAGCGGCTCGACGGGCGCAGGCTGAAGGCCGGCGAGCAGGAGCGCGTCCTGCATACCGCGGGCTCCGCCGCGGTGGCGTACGAGCCCGATTGGCGCACCCGCTTCCTCTCGGTGATCACCGATCCGAGCGTCGCCTACCTGCTGATCCTCCTCGGCATCTACGCGCTGGTGTTCGAGTTCTCCAACCCGGGCCTGGTGTTCCCGGGAGTGATCGGGGCGATCTGCGTGCTCGTCGCGGCCTACGCGTTCCACCTCCTGCCGGTCAACTACGCGGGCCTCGCGCTCATGCTCCTCGGGATCGCGTTCATGGCGGGGGAGCTGTTCTTTCCGGCGTACGGGTCGCTCGGCGTCGGCGGCGTCGTGGCGTTCGTGATCGGCTCGGTCATCCTGATCGACACCGATATCCCCGGGTACGGCGTGCCGTTCGCGCTGGTGCTGGGCGTCGCCGCGGCGAGCGCGGCGTTCGTCCTGTTCGCCGTCGGCATGATGCTCAAGGCGCGCAAGCGGCCGATCGTCAGCGGGCGGGAGGAGATGATCGGACGGATAGGCGAGGTGATCGAGGACTGCGATCGCGAGGGCTGGGCGCGGGTCCACGGCGAGACCTGGCGCATCCACGGAAGCACGCCGCTCAGGGCCGGCCAGCGGGTCCGCGTCGCGGGCCTGAACGGCCTGTCGCTCGAAGTCGTGCCCGAATCCCAACGAGGAGCTTGAACCATGGCATTCAATTTCGGCCTGGGCGCGGCGATCTTCATCGCGCTGATTCTCTTCTGGTCGTTCAGGATCCTGCGCGAGTACGAGCGCGGCGTCGTGTTCCAGCTCGGGCGCTTCTGGGCGGTGAAAGGGCCGGGATTGTTCATCCTCGTTCCGGTGATCCAGCAGATGGTCAAGATGGACCTGCGCACCGTGGTGCTCGACGTTCCCCCGCAGGACGTGATCACGCGCGACAACGTCTCGGTGAAGGTCAACGCGGTCGTCTACTTCCGCGTCGTCGATCCGCAGAAGGCGGTGATCCAGGTGGCGGACTTCCTGGCCGCGACGAACCTGCTGGCGCAGACGACGCTGCGCGCCGTGCTCGGCAAGCACGAGCTCGATGCGCTGCTCGCCGAGCGCGAGCAGCTGAACCTCGACATCCAGAAGACGCTCGACGCCCAGACCGAGCCCTGGGGCATCAAGGTCTCCACCGTCGAGATCAAGGACGTCGATCTGAACGAGACCATGGTGCGCGCGATCGCGCGCCAGGCCGAAGCCGAGCGCGAGCGTCGGGCGAAGGTGATCCACGCCGAGGGCGAGCTGCAGGCCTCGGAGAAGCTGCTGCAGGCCGCGCAGATGCTGTCGAAGCAGTCCGAGGCGATGCAGCTGCGCTACCTGCAGACCCTCACCAACATCGCGGGCGACAAGGCCTCGACCATTGTCTTTCCGGTGCCG
>DATEGT010000052.1:0-3752 GCA_035280025.1 Burkholderiales bacterium
GGGCGTCGTCGACGCCGCGGTGCAGATCTGCGGCGGGCTGGGGGTGAAGCGGGGGCACCCGGTCGAGCGGCTCTATCGCGAGGTGCGGGCGCTCAGAATCTACGAAGGCGCGACCGAGGTGCAGAAGCTGATCATCGCGCGAGAATTGCTGAAGGAGCCGTCGTGAAGATCCTGCAACCGCCGCCGTGGGCGAAACCGCGCGGCTATTCCAACGGCATCGCGGTGAAAGGCGGCACGATCGTATACGTCGCCGGTCAGGTGGGGTGGAAAGACGGCGCGTGGGAGGCGAAGGACTTCGCCGGCCAGTTCCGACAGGCGCTGGAGAATATCCTGGAAGTGCTTGCCCAGGCGAAGGGCAAGCCCGAGCACATCGTCCGCCTCACCTGGTACGTCGTGGATCGAAACGAATACCTTGCCTCTCTGAAACCGGTCGGCGAAGCGTACCGGCAGCTGATGGGCAGGCACTACCCCACCATGAGCGTGGTGCAGGTGGCCGGTCTCGTCGAGAGCCAGGCCCGCCTCGAGATCGAGGCGACCGCGGTGATTCCCGGCTGAGGCCAGTTCGATGAAGATCAGCATCGTCGGCGGCGGACCGGGCGGGCTGTACTTCGCGCTGCTCGCGAAGAAGCGCTGGCCGCGCTGGGACGTCGAGCTGCACGAGCGCAACCGCGCGGACGACACCTTCGGCTTCGGCGTGGTGTTCTCCGACGCGACGCTCGGGACCTTCCAGGACTACGACCCGCCCTCGTACGACTCGATCCGGCGGAGCTTTGCCTACTGGGACGACGTCGAGGTCGTCTACAAAGGCCAGGCGCTGCGCTGCGCGGGGAACGGCTTCTGCGGCTGCTCGCGGGTGACCCTGCTCAAGCTCCTGCAGCAGCGCTGCCGGGCGCTGGGCGTGGAGCTGCACTTCCAGTCCGAGGTGGACGTCGCCGACTTCGAGGACAGCGACCTGGTCGTCGCCGCCGACGGCATCAACTCGCGCACCCGCGAGACCTACAAGGATCACTTCAAGCCCTCGGTCGACCTGCGGCCGAACAAGTTCGTCTGGCTCGGCTCGACCCGGCCGCTCGACGCTTTCAAGTACTTCTTCAAGGAGAGCGGGCACGGCATCCTGCTCGCGCACACCTACCAGTACGAGAAGGGCGCGAGCACCTGGATCATCGAGACGAACGCCGACACCTGGGAGCGCTCGGGCTTCGGCAGGATGGACGAGGCGGCGACGCTGCGCGCCCTCGAAGCGCTGTTCGCCGAGGAGCTCGCCGGGCACAAGCTGATCGCGAACCGATCGCAGTGGCGCAACTTCCCCAACATCCGCAACGCCACCTGGGTGATGGACAAGGTGGTGCTCGTCGGGGACGCCAAGGCGACCGCGCACTTCTCGATCGGCTCGGGCACCAAGCTCGCGATGGAGGACGCGATCGCGCTGTACGAATCGCTGCGCGCGGACGGGAGCGTGAAGGGGGCGCTCGCGCGCTACGACTCGCAGCGGCGCGAGGGCGTCGAGAGGACTCAGCACGCCGCGGACGTCTCGCTCGCGTGGTTCGAGAACATGCGCCGCTACTGGAACATGGACCCGCAGCAGTTCGCCTTCGGTCTCATGTCGCGCTCCAAGCAGATCACCTACGAGAACGTGCGGTTGCGCGATCCCGCGTTCCTGGACGCCGTTTCCCGCTGGTTCGCCGACAAGTTCATTCCGCCGGGCTTCGAGACGGCGGTGCGCAACCCGCCGCCGCCGATGTTCACGCCGTTCACGCTGCGCGGCATGCGGGTGGAGAACCGCGTGGTGGTGTCGCCGATGGACCAGTACATGGCGGCGGACGGAATGCCGAACGACTGGCACCTGGTGCACCTCGGCGCCCGCGCGGTCGGCGGCGCCGGGCTGGTGTTCGTCGAGATGACCTGCACCTCGCCGGAGGCGCGCATCTCGCCCGGATGCACCGGGCTGTGGAACGAGGCCCAGGCACAGGCGTTCAAGCGCATCGTCGATTTCTGCCACGCGCAGTCCGCCGCGAAGCTCTGCATGCAGCTCGGCCACTCGGGGCGCAAGGGCTCGACCCAGCTCGGCTGGGAGCGCCCCGACTACCCGCTCGACTCGGGCAACTGGGAGCTCGTCGCGCCCTCGCCCCTGCCCTACGGCCCGCAATCGCAGGCGCCGCGCGAGATGTCGCGCGCGGACATGGACAGGATCCGCGACGACTTCGTGCGCTCGGCGAAGTACGCGGACCGGGCGGGCTTCGACATGCTCGAGCTGCACATGGCGCACGGCTACCTGCTGTCGTCCTTCATCTCCCCGCTCACGAACCGGCGCGAGGACGAGTACGGAGGGAAGATCGCGAATCGCCTCCGCTACCCGCTGGAGGTATTCCGAGCGGTGCGCGAGGCCTGGCCGGAGGAAAAACCGATGTCGATCCGCATCTCGGCCACCGACTGGGCGCCGGGCGGGCTGTCGGACGACGACCTGCTCGCCCTCGCACGCGCCTTCAAGGAGGCCGGCGTCGACCTGATCGACGTCTCGACCGGCCAGGTGGTGCCGCACCAGAAGCCGATCTACGGGCGCATGTACCAGACGCCCTACGCCGACAAGATCAGGAACGAGCTGGGCCTCGCCACCATGGCGGTGGGCAACATCACCAGCGCCGACCAGGTGAACACCATCGTCGTGTCGGGCCGCGCCGACCTCGTCGCGCTCGCGCGCGCGCACCTCGCCGATCCCTATTTCACGCTGCACGCGGCCGCGTGGTACCAGCACACCGGCCAGTTCTGGCCGCGGCCGTACTGGCCGGGGCGCGACCAGGCGTACCGTCTCGCCGTGGCCGACCGCGCGGAGTGGACGGCCGGCCGCATCGCCACGCGGCCCGCGAGCCACGAGGCGAAGGACGAGCCGGCGTCCGACGATTCCGGGAAAAAGGCGGCCTAGGTCAGGCGAGCATTCCGAGCGCCGCGCGGGCAAGCGCCGAACCCGGATCGGCGAGCGTTTCGACCATCTCGAAATGGTTCAGGCCGTTGCCGACGAGAAGCGGCGTCGACAGCTTTTCGGCGAGTTCCTTCGACTGGCGGAAGAATTCCGGCCCTTCCTTCTCGCCGCAGGCCACGGTCAGTGGGCAGACGATGCGGTCCACATGCCGGATCGGCGAGTATTCGTGCTCCAGCCTCTCGTCGATCCTCACGTAGGTGTTCCGCGAGGACAGTCGCACCGGTTCGAGGTCGTACACGCCGGAGACGAGCAGCGCCGCGTCGATGAAGGGAAGCCTGGTCAAGGCGCACGCGGACAGGTGCGCGCCGGAGGAGTGTCCGACCAGCACGAATCTCTTGGGCCTGAATTTCTTGCGCAGGAACTCGAGCGCGCGGCAGACCTGGGCCACCATCACGGGCAGCGTGATCGACGGCAGCAGCCCGAAGCCGAGCGCGGCGTAGGTGGCGCCGGCGTCGAGGAACGTCCCGGCGGCGAAGGCGCTCGGGCGCCTGCCCATGCGCGCCCAGGCGCCGCCGTGCGCGAAGGCGACGACGCGGTCGCGCCCCTCGCCGTAGACGTCGAGCGCTTCTACCTCCGACGCACCGTAGGCGAGCGTCTCGGGCTCGCCGAACCTCGCCCTCGCCGCGTCGCTCGCCGCGCCGTAGCGCCGGATGATCTCGTCGGCGTTGGGCGCGAAGCTGCGCTGCTCGTACTGCCGGTCGAGCCCGGCCTGGTCGTAGTCGCGGAAGATCTTCAAAACAGCACGGCGACGCCGTCGATCTCGCCCTCGGAGTTG
>DATEGT010000053.1:0-18116 GCA_035280025.1 Burkholderiales bacterium
ACGACGACCATGTCGGGGAGCTCGACGAGTCCCACCGGCTGCGGAAATTTCTCGCCCGAGATCCTGCCGTCGAGCAGCCAGCGCCCGTTCGCCGCGACGAGATCGTGCCGCCCCGCGCGGAACGCATGGCGCGGAGACTCCGGCGCGACGCCGTACCAGCGCGCGAGCCACGCGGCGTGGACATACCGGGCGTCCAGACCCAGACCGGTGGCGTGGTTGAGCACCATGCCCGTCGCCGCGAGGAAAAGAAAGAACGCGACCGCGGCGAGTCCGATGCGCGCGTGCCAGCGGCGCAGGAACAGGAGCAGGTGGAGCTTCGGCGACACCGCCTATCCCCCGGCGCTCCGGCGGCTGAGACGGTCGAAGAGGAGCGCGAGCCGCGCCATGCGCTCCATCGCGCCGACCGACAGCGTCGCGCCGACGATGCCGTCGATGTCGCGGTCCAGACGGTTGTCTCCCGTCAGCCCGGCGTCCCTGAACTGCCTCAGGAACGCGGATTGCCGCACCTCCTGGCCGCGGCTCTCGCGATAGGCGAGCACGCGGACGTGATCGATGCGCCCGCCCTCGATCACGAAGCCCGCGGTGATCAGCTCCTCTTTTCCCGTTTCCTCGAGAATCCACACGCTCTTCCGGCCCGCGCTCCAGTAGCGCTGGCGCAGCTGGGCGGGAGGATGGCCGAGAATCGCGGCCGCCTGCGCCTGCAGGTCCCGGGTGAGCCAGAGAACCTTGGGCGCCGGCGCGGCGCCGAATACCTCCGCGACGAACGCGCCCGGCTCCTGATAGACCTCGCCGCGGGCCGCGGTCGCGGCCAGCAAGATGAGTACCGCCAGCGATCGGAGCGAGGCGCGATTCATCAGAACATGAACCCGCCGCCGATCTCGAAGCGGTTCTGGGACTTGTCGGCCGTGTACCACTGGATGTCGGCCTTCAGCACCACCTGCGGATGAATCCAGAAATTCACTCCGGCGACCTTGATGCGCTCGTCGTTCCTCGGATCCTGGAGGAGGCCGTTCGCCGGATCCTCGGATTGCCGGATGTCGATGCGCTCGTAACGGACGAACGGGGCCACGTCGAAGTTGCCGCGCTTGTAGACGTGATACGCGGCCTGCGCGTACCAGCCCGTCATCGATTTCGGCGCCGCGAACGCGGTCGCCGGGTCCGCGGCGAAGAGCGCCGCCGTGACCTTGCCGGCGTCCCCGAGCCTGCCCGACGAGTACAGCGCCTGGAGGTCCAGGCCGGCGACGCGGTATTGCGCGTGGACGTCCCACATCGTGAAGCGCGCGGGAACTCCCTGCAGCGCGGGATTGGATGCGCCGTTCTGGCCGGTGTCGCCGCTGAAAACGCCGCCGCCGACCAGCAGACCCGGGCGCCTGTAGGCGAGCGCTCCGTATACAGCGAGGTCGCGCGCGTTGGCGAGCTGCCCCTCCTGGTGCGCGCTGCGGATGCCCGTGGTCGGGTCGTCGAGCTTTCCCGAATCGAAGCTCGTGGTGACGCCGACCTCGTAGCTGAAGCTCTCGGCGAAGACTCCGTGAACCCCGGCGCCGAGCTCGCGCCAGGTGGTGGGAATGACGCGCGTCTCGACCTGGTTGCGCTGCACCCCGTAGTAGGTCGGCGGCTCGTGGGTCTCGTTGAGGATGCCGATCGGGATCAGGTACAGGCCGCCCTTGAAATTGAGCGCATCGCCGGACCGGTAGTTCACCCAGGCCTGCTCGATCTCCGCTTCTCCCCGATCCTCCGAACTCGCCACGGCGTGCTCGACCTCGACCTCCGAGTGGAGCGTGAGGCGCTCGTCGAAGCGGTGGTTGAAGCCGAAGACGAAGCGCGCCAGGTCGGCCGTGGCGTCGCCGCTCTGGCGAAACTTGCCGTAAGCGAGTTCGCCGTAGCCGATGATGCCGGTGCCGCCGTCGGCGAGGCCGGAGCTTCGGTCCGGCATCGAGCCGTAGCCCGGCGGCGGCGGCGAAGGCTGCGCGGCGGACGACGCCGGCTTTGCGCCCCGCTGCGCCTTCAGCTCGTCGATTTCCTGCTGCAGTATCTGCAGCTTCTCATCGACGGTCGCTTGAGCGAACACGGGGGTGGCTCCGAAAACGGCCGTCAGGGCCAGGGTGGATCTGTTCATGCGTTCTCCTGCTGAGTCGACTAGCGGTGTGGGGTATGGCTGGCTAACTCAGCTGGGACGCTGACTCGCTGGCTGCTCGAGCGGACTTTCCTGCGCCCCGCTCCGGGCGACTATCGGTGTTCCTTCAGGATTTCGCGTGCAGGGCGGGCCCGATCTTCCCCTTGCGCCGCCCGCTGACCACCGACCACACGATCCACAACGCGGGAAGCAGCACCAGCGCGTAGGTCAGAATCGCGCCGTACGCGCCCTCCGGCCCGTAGGGTTCGGTCGCGATGTGCCAGTACGGGTTGTCGATCGGCAGCACGTTCGCCTCGGTCGCCTCGTGGAACGCGTAGACGAGCAGCTGGAGCGCGAACAGCACGAGGAAAATCGAAGTGACCTGGAAGAACAGGCCCAGGTTGATGCGGTGCCCGTAGCGGGACCAGCCCCAGGCCAGGGCCGCCGCGAGAGCGATGCCGCAGAGCGCGCCGAAGAACAAGCTCGCCGACCCTGCCTGGCGCGCCAGGGTGGCGGCGATGAACGCCATCTCCATCCCCTCGCGGGTGATCATCAGCAGCACGAGTACGAAGACGCCGATCCAGGGGCCGACCCCCGTCGCCGCGACCTCGAGGCGTCCGCCGATTTCGCCGCGCAGCTTTTTCGCGTGCTTGAGCATGTACACGACCATCGAGATCACCATGACCGCCGCGACCGCCGCGAGCAGGGCCTCCCAGATCGGGAGCACCGCCACCTCGGCGAGAAACACGCCCAGCACGACGGACAGCAGCGCCGCCGTGCCGGTGCCCCACCACGCCGCGGAAACCAGGCCGTCGCGGCCGGATTTGCGCAGATAGGCGATGGCGATCGCGACGATGAGAAAGGCTTCGATGCCTTCCCTGAGCGTGAATACGGTCATCTGCAGCATGTTCGTTCCTCGATCTGATCGGCGCGCGGGCGCGCCTACGCGGTCAGGATCAGCTTCCCGTTCTGGGTCCGCCGGAGGCGGTACTCGCGTCCCTCGTGCTCTATGATCAACTCGTCTTTGGCCCCCAGCAGGTGCCGGCTCACGATCCGCCGGGACGGAAGGGGGCCAGCAAGCTCTCCCCCTTGATTTCCCTCCGGATTGACGGGGATCGCGTCGAGTGCCATATCGAAATGATAACGGTTCTCATTTGTATGTCAAGCCCCGGCTGCGGGAGCCGCTGTCACTCATTTCAGGTGCCGGGCGCGCAGAGGTCGACGCCCGGGAAGCGAAGGCCGGGAAGACCGCTAGTATCCGCCGCCGCCGGCGTAGTTCTCGAAGCGCGTGTACTCGCCGAGGAACGTGAGCTTCACCGTGCCGATGGGGCCGTTCCGCTGCTTGAGGATGATGATCTCGGCGATGCCCTTGTCGGGCGTGTCGGGCGTGTAGACCTCTTCGCGGTAGATCGCGAGAATCAGATCGGCATCCTGCTCGATCGCTCCGGATTCGCGCAGGTCCGACATGATCGGGCGCTTCGGGCCGGTACGCTGCTCGACCGCGCGCGAGAGCTGCGAGAGCGCCACGACCGGAACCTTGAGCTCCTTCGCGAGCGACTTCAGCGCCCGCGAGATCCCGGAGATCTCGGTGGCGCGGTTCTCGCCCTCGGTCGTCGCCTGCATCAGCTGGAGGTAGTCGACGATGATCAGGCCGAGCGCGCCGTATTGGCGGTGCAGGCGCCGGGCCCGCGCGCGCAGCTCGAGAGCGTTGAGGGCTCCGGATTCGTCCACGAGGATCGGCGCGTCGTGCAGCTTGCCCACCGCGTTGGTCAGCCGGTTCCAGTCGTCGTCCGACAGCCGTCCGGTGCGCAGCTTGTGCTGGTCGAGCCGGCCGATCGAGCCGAGCAGCCGCATGGCGAGCTGGCTGCCCGACATTTCCATGCTGAAGATCGCCACCGGCAGCCTGTTCTCCACGGCGACGTGCTCGGCCATGTTGAGCGCGAGCGCGGTCTTGCCCATCGACGGCCGCCCGGCGATGATGACCAGGTCCCCGGGCTGCAGCCCCGAGGTGTCGCGATCGAGGTCGCGGTAGCCGGTCGGGATGCCGGTGATGTCGGAAGGGTTGTCCTTGTGGTAGAGCAGGTCGATGCGCTCCATGACCTGCGTGAGCAGCGGCTGGATCTCCATGAAGCCCTGGCGCGTCCTGGCGCCCGCCTCCGCGATCTGGAAGATCTTGGACTCCGCCTCGTCGAGCAGCTGTCCGACCTCCTTGCCCATGCGGTTCAGCGCGCCGTCGGCGATCTCGGTCGACACCTCGATCAGCCTACGCAGGACCGCGCATTCGCGCACGATCTCGGCGTAGCGCCTCACGTTGTGCGCCGAAGGCGTGTTCCCGGCGAGCGCCGCCAGGTAGGTGATGCCGCCTGTCTTGTCCTTGTCCTCGCTCGCCTTGATCGCCTCGTCCACGGTGACGACGTCGGCGGGCTTGCCGCGCTCGATCAGGCGCGCGATCTGGCGGAAGATGCGGCGATGATCGTCGCGGTAGAAGTCCGCGTCGCCGACCACGTCGCCGATCCTGTCGAAGGCGGCGTTGTCGAGCAGCAGCCCTCCCAGCACCGACTGCTCCGCGTCGATCGAGTGCGGCGGCAGCTTGAGGTTCAGCAGCTGGGAATCGGTGGTTGCCTGGGAGGCGATCTGAGCCATGGGAGCGGCCGGCGGGTTGCGGCCACTTTACAACAAAAAAGGCCGCGCGGGCGCGGCCTTTCCGCGGAAGCGCGCGAGCCTTACTGCTGCGCGGTCTCTCCCAGCACCGAGATCTTGATGTGGACGAGTACGTCGGCGTGCAGCGCGACCGTAACCTCGTGATCGCCTACCGTTTTCAGAGGCCCCTGCGGCAGCCTGATCATCGCGCGCTCGACCTCGAAGCCCTGCGCCTTGAGCGCCTCGACGATGTCGACGTTGGTGACCGAGCCGAAGAGGCGCCCGTCGACCCCGGCCTTCTGCGTAATCTGCACCATCAGGCCGTCGAGCTTCGTGCCCTTCTCCTGCGCCGCGGTAAGCGTCTGCGTCTGGGCCTGCTCGAGCGCGGCCCGCTTCTTCTCGAATTCGGCGAGGCTCTCGGGAGTCGCGCGTGTCGCCTTGCCCTGCGGCAGCAGGTAGTTGCGCGCGTAGCCGTCCTTCACCTTGACGACGTCGCCCAGGCCGCCGAGGTTGACCACCTTCTCCAAAAGAATGACTTGCATGGCCGCCTCCTCAGTGGAGATCCGTGTACGGGAGCAGCGCCATGTAGCGCGCCCGCTTCACCGCCGCCGACAGCTGGCGCTGATAGTGGGTGCGCGTCCCGGTGATCCGCGCCGGGATGATCT
Source organism: Burkholderiales bacterium (assembly GCA_035280025.1). Lineage (GTDB taxonomy): Bacteria > Pseudomonadota > Gammaproteobacteria > Burkholderiales > SG8-39 > VBDM01. The sequence continues at coordinate 5,419 of DATEGT010000053.1, forward strand.
TGCCGTTCTCGCCGATGAAATCCTTGAGCAGATCCACGTCCTTGTAGTCGATCCACTCGATCTTCTCCGCCGTGAAGCGGCAGAACTTGCGGCGCTTGAAGAGCTGCTTCGCGCCCTTGTTGTCGCGCTTGCCGTCGCGGCCCTTGCCTTTACCCTTGCCTTTGAATCCGCCTCGACCTCTCGGTGGGGGCATGTCAGTCTCCTTCCTTGAATTCGACCTCCGTCGCGTGGAGCACCACCGACTTGCTGGTGCGGCTCCTCGCGGCGAGAAATCCCGTTACCTTCACAGCGCTGCCCAGCTTCGCCGCGGCGAGGAGCGCCGCTTCGCGCTCGAACGCCACCGCCGCGATCTCGCAGCTCACCTTGCGCTCGGCTCCGGCTTCCATCTGCTTCGAATCGTGCTGGAGCCTGAATTTCACGACCGGCAGTCCGCCCGGGGTGTGCCGGAGGGCGTCCAGCTCGACGAGCCTGCCCGAAACCGTGACCCGGTTGGCCTGCGCCAACGCTTCAGACTTTCGCCGGCTCCGCGGGCTTCGGCGCCTCGGCGCGCGGCGCTTCGGCGCGCGGCGCTTCGCCCGGGTTCAGCACCGACTTCGACTTCTCCTCCTTCATCATCGGTGACGGCGTCGTCCAGGCCCGCTCCATCTTGATGATCAGGTGACGCAGCACCGCGTCGTTGAACTTGAAGGAATGCTCGAGCTCGCCGAGCGTCTCCGAGTCGCACTCGATGTTCATCAGGACGTAGTGCGCCTTGTGAACCTTGGCGAGCGGGAAAGCGAGCTGGCGGCGGCCCCAGTCCTCGAGCCGGTGGATCTGGCCGTTCTTCGAGGTCACCGTGGCGCGGTAACGCTCGATCATCGCCGGGACCTGCTCGCTCTGGTCCGGATGGACGATGAAGCACACCTCGTAATGTCGCATCACCTCTCCCTATGGATATAGCCGCCCGCTCGGACCGCCGTTGCGACGCGGCGGGGACGGTGCGGCAGGGTTGAAAAACAAACGTCGAAACAAACGTCGAAAACAAACGACCGCCGCAGCGGTCGTCGAAGGGGTGAATTGTAGCCGAATCAACGCGCAAGAGGCAAGCATCGCGGCCCGTCGGCCTCCTGCAACAAAAGCTATGATATCTGTGGACCCGTGGACCGGAGGATCCCATGTGCAGAAGCATCAGGACCTTGTTCAACTTCGAGCCGCCGGCCACCGACGAGGAGATCCGGGCCGCGTCCCTCCAGTTCGTCCGCAAGCTCAGCGGCTTCGCCAGCCCGTCGAAGGCGAATCAGGTCGTGTTCGATCACGCGGTCGCGGAAGTCACCGCCGCGGCGCGCGCGCTGATCGGCTCGCTGGTGACGAACGCCGAGCCGCGCAACCGCGAGGTCGAGGCTGCGCGCGCCCGCGCGAGGACGGCGGCGAGATTCGGCGCCCGCTGACGGAAGGAAACCGGGGAAAGGGAACCGATGAAGACACAGTGGGCCGAAACCGCGCACAAGAGGATGGGCGCCGTCGCCGACGCGTTCGGGAACGTCCTGGTCGACGCCTTCCACTATCTGGCTCTCTTCGCGATCGGCGGAGCCATCGTCTGGTCCGCCGCGATCGCGTTTTTCGGCATGGCGACGAAGGGACACGCCTCGATCGAAGACATCCTGCTGCTGTTCATTTACCTCGAGCTCGGGGCGATGGTCGGGATCTATTTCAAGACGAAGCACATGCCGGTGCGCTTCCTGATCTACGTGGCGATGACCGCGCTGACGCGGCTGCTCATTTCGGACGTTCAGGTGCACCATGAAAGTCCCAATGCGGCCGACACGAGCATCGTGGTCGTCTCCGGCGCGATCCTCCTGCTCGCGCTGGCTACCCTGGTGATCCGCTTCGGCTCGTCGAAATTCCCCTCGAAGCAGGCCGATGGCCGGGACTAGCATGAAAGGGAGCGACAAGCACCGCCTTGCTCTGGCCCACCTGCGCCGCAAGGAATGGAAGAAGGCGCACGAACTGGTGATGGATCTGGAGGACAAGGTCGCCTGCCACATGCACGGGCTCGTGCATCGGCTCGAAGGCGACCTGGAGAACGCCCGCTACTGGTACGGAAAAGCGGGAGTGCCGATCGGCAGGTCGCTGCGCCTCGCGGCGGAGCTGAAGAAGATCGAATCGGAGCTGAAGGCCGCGCCGTGAAGCGCAGCGAGGACCGCATCCTCACGACCCATGCGGGGAGCCTGCCGCGCCCCGCCGACCTGCTCGAGCTGATCCGGGCGAAGGAGCACGGCGGGAGCTACGACCGCGGGGCCTACGCGGCGCGCGTCCGCAGCGCGGTCGCGGCGATCGTCGACAAGCAGGTCCGGCTGCGAATCGACGTCGTCGACGACGGCGAAATGGGCAAGCCCGGCTTCATCCCCTACGTGAACGAGCGCCTCGCCGGCTTCGAAGTGGATCGCGGGCGGAGCGGCAGCCCCTTCGCGGGGTCGCGCGAGTTCAAGGCCTTCCCGGAATTCTACGAATGGTTCGGCCGCGCCCTGCCCAGCCCCGCCGCATCCCTGCCCCACATGGTGTGCACCGGCCCCATCTCGTACAAGGGTCACGCGCAAGTGCGCGCCGACATCGACAATCTCAAGGCGGCGCTGGCCGGAAGAGACGTCGAAGAAGCCTTCCTCCCCGCGATTTCGCCCGCCGGCATCGAGGAATGGCAGAAGAACCGGTACTACAGGACCGACGAGGAATACCTGTACGCGATCGCCGAGGCGATGCGCGAGGAATACCGCGCGATCGTCGACGCGGGCCTGCTGCTGCAGATCGACGACCCGCGCATCGCCACCTATTACGCGCTCAGCCCCGACCGGAGCATCAAGCAGATCCGCAAATGGGCGGCGGAGCGGATCGCCGCGCTCAACCACGCGCTGCGCGGCATTCCGCGCGAGCGCATCCGCTGGCACACCTGCTACGGCATCAACATCGGCCCGCGCGTGCACGACATGGAGCTCAAGGACTTCATCGACATCGTCCTCAAGGTGCGCGCGGGCGCCTACTCCTTCGAGGCCGCGAACCCGCGCCACGAGCACGAGTGGTCGCTGTGGAAGAACGTGAAACTGCCCGACGGCACCGTCCTCATCCCCGGCGTCATCACCCAGTCCAACGTCATGGTCGAGCACCCGCAGCTGATAGCCGAACGGATCGTCAGATTCGCGAGCGCCGTGGGGCGCGAGAACATCATCGCCGGCGCCGACTGCGGCTTCGGCACCTTCGCCGGCTCCCAGGAAATCCACGAGAGCGTCGTCTGGGCCAAATTCAGCGCCATGGCCGAAGGCGCGCGGATCGCGTCGGAGCGGCTGTGGAAGAAAGGATCGAGGCGGCGGGCGAGTTCGAAGTTTCGGACGAGGAAAGGGCGGGCGCGGCGGTAGGGTGCGACGCATGCTTCAGTCGGACTTGGTCCCCTCACCACTACAACCCTCGCTATCGGCAGCGTCCGCGTAGTTATTTAGCGATCATCCCGGATGCGCTCAGGTGATCCGGTAATCACTTGCTCTCATGGGAGGGCTTGTCATGGGAACGCGAAGTCAGTATTAGCCGTGTAGCGAACCAAAGCACGCTTACATGATAGAAAACTCCGGCAAGTACATCTTGATGAAACGCGACGAACCGCACCTTAAAGTCCGGATGCTCGAGCAATTCCAAGATCACGCGCCCTTTGAGAGTTAAGAATTGCATGAAGTTGCTATTGTCAGTAGCGAACAAACCGCTAAGACGCCACCAAATAACAAGCTGCGCAACGCTGAAGGTCAGAGCAAACCAAGTCCATCCCCTACTCACTCGAAATAGGAGTATGGACCCTCCCAAGTTGAAAACCAGCAGGCCGAAGCCCCAAATCCATGACTCCCGGAGAAACAGTGTCTCGGCTTGCCCACCACTGATTGCCCAAGGGAGTGGAAAAAGCGGGACCAGATAGCCCAGCGAAAGCGCAAACACAAGACCTGAAAATATTCGGTTCATGGTGAGGAGCTGGAACCGAGGCATACGGACTTGTCCAGGCAGATCTTTTACGTAAAGCAATGGGCTTCGAGAGCTTTGCCGAGTTGCGCTTCGACTCGATAGTCGAGGCCGTTGTCGATTCCGTTCCCACCTCCGAACCGGAGCCCACCTTCAAGTGCTAATCTATGTAACCTAGCCGGAATACCAACTCTCGCGGAACTACTGAACCTGTGTGTCGCTACGTTTACGACCCGCGCCTATTCTGTGCAGCAAGATGACGAGCCCAACTACAACTATGGTTAATACTGCATATGGTGCTGCTCCATCAACGAACAGGTTCTTCACTTCCTGGTCGCTAACCCCACCGACCCCAAGGAATATGGCCAGATGGACAATCACCAACACAAGTAGCAAAGAAAGCGTTGTATAAATTAGGCTAATTTGATTCCTGATTTTCCAATTTGCGAACTCTGCAAGCGTGAGTACTCCTGCAATAAGCAACAGCAATACCACGCCAAGAAAGTACCAAACGACGATCCTGTACAGCAGAAGACTCTCGTGTGGCACTTGATCCCGATACACCGCGAATAGTAGGTTGACCCCTACCCCACCATATGCGACTAAGATCGTTACGATCGAGATACCAATCAGGATCCCCAATGTATTCCGCAGCAAGGTACCTCCTATCGCGGACCAGCTGGTGCGGGAGAGGGATTGTTAGGTGGGGAATTTGGTGTCGGCCCGATCGGCCCCTTCTTGCCCATCCCCAGCCAGCATCTTGCGAAGCAAACTCGCTTGCAAGCGTTCAGCGGACCCGTGTCGCCTTCAGAATATGGACATCCGGTTGGACACATGTGCTGTTTTGCGCAATCCCGTTCGCAGTCATTCTGGCAACTATACTTGCTCCAGAGCGTGTATCCGCCGTACGCAATAATCCCAGCCGCTACGCACATCACCAAGGGAGACGCCGTTTTCCCATCTGGATCAATGTATAGCAGCGAGTTACTATGTGCGTAAGCGTAAGTATTTAGTCCCCCAAGCAACCCCATCGGGTCACTCTCTGTGTACCGTCCAATAGACGAGTCGTAGTCTCTGAAGTAGTTGTGGGCGAGATTCGTTCCCTGGTCGAAATATTGTCCCGGGAATCTCAAGGAGAACTCGAATCGATTCCCCGTGTTGTTTGGATCTGCATTGGGCACGGAGTCTCCGAAGGGTTCTGTGTTTTCGTTACGCCAGACGGTACTTTGGTTCTGATCGACGATCAATCTCGGCGTGTTCAGATGATCAGGCACGATGTAGTAGATCTGCGCAACTCCCGAGTTCACAGTGACGTCCACCGTTGCAGATGTGGTCACGGCCCCATCATTATCTGTCGCGACCGCCGTAAGCGCATAGATCCCCTGGGGAACTTTGGTCCAGTCGAAAGAATAAGGGGCGGTGCTCGCCGTACCGATCGGCGTCGTACCTTGCAAGAAGTCCACGCGCGCGACCGAACCGTCGGAGTCAAGGGCATTCGCGATCAACTGAATCGTTGCAGGTGCGGTGAAGCTCGCCCCGGGCGCGGGGCTCGTAAGGGCTGCCGCGGGCGGAGCGTTCACGCGAATCGTGACAGCGCTGCTGGTCGTGCTCGCCCCCTGGTTGTCGGTCGCGACAGCGGTAAGGCTGTAGCTCCCGGGCCCGACGTCCGTCCAAGCAATGCTGTAGGGAGCGCCTGACGCCGACCCGATAAGCATTCCTCCCTGGTAGAAGTCCACTCGCGACACCGCGCCGTCCGGGTCGGTCGCGCTCGCGCTGATCTGAATCGTCGCGGGCGGTTGGAACACGGCGTTGGCAGCGGGCGACACGATATTGATACTGGGCGGCGTATCGACGGCAACCGTCGCGCTCGCCTGCGCACCGTTCGCCGACACGATGATCGTTGTGACACCGCCGGAGAGTGCGGTTACCGGAACGGGAACGCTCGTCTGTCCCGGAGCGAACTCCGCGCTGGCTGGAGCGCTCGCAATCGACGGATCGCTATTTGCGATGTTGAGCGTACCCGCGACGGTTGGCGCGGGCGCCAGCGTCGCAGTCAGCGTGCCGTTTCCTCCAATATTGAGAGTGAGGGGATCCGGGCTCAATGAGACCGGTTTGGGCATCAGCGCGGCGAACACGGTGGTCGTGATCTTCGTGCCTCTCGTGCCAGCCACGGACAACGCGATTGTATTGCTCGCCAAGAGCGTCACCCCCCGATCGACGCTCGTCACCCCGCCGGCGAAGGCACTAAGAGAATAGACCTGAGCCCCGTTCAGCCGGAGCGAGAACGCGGTAAGGCTGCCGGGTGCCCCCAGGGCGACGCGCAGCACATATGAACCTTGAATCGGAGTAGGAGCCTTGAAGCCCGTCGAGAAGGAAAACGTTTGCGTTGAAGGCAGCGTCACCGTGAACGGGCCCGCTATCCTCGCACCAGCGCTCTGCGCTTGAACGCTCCCCGTGCCAAAGAGCGCAAGCCCTGCCGCAAGAACGATCGACCTCACGGCGGCCCTCATTGAATCACCGCGAGCGGGATGTCATTCAGGTACAGGTACTCGCGCTTCGTCGTTCCCGTCGGACTTGCCTCCGCGATCAAGTGCCCTCGTAAGTCGTACAGGAACACCCGGTCGTCGGTAGCCGTCACCTTCCTCACCCGCTGCCCCAGGGCGTTCACCTGATAGAAAGCGGTCCCCGTGGGGCTGGTCGCGCTCGCCATGCGGCCGCGCGCGTCGTAGGTGTAAGTGTTGTTGCCGTCGGCGAGGGTGCTGCCGTTCGCATCGAAAGAGAAACTGCGGGAGCTCGCGCCCGAGATCGAGGCGAGCTGGTTGCTCGTCGCGGCGTACGTGTAGGTGTCGGTAGCTGCTCCCACGGTCTTCGAGGTGCGGTTGCCCACCGCGTCGTACGTGTAGGCGTACGAACCCGCCTGTGTCGCCGCGCTGGTGAGCCGGTCCAGACTGTCGTAGCCATACGTGTTGGAACTGCCGCTCACCGCGTCGGCGATGGTGGTGATGCGCCCCGCCGGGTCGTAACCGAGCGTGGAACCCTGCCCTCCCAGCCCGTAGCTCGCGATCCTGCCGTCCAAGTCGTAGGCGCGGCTGTAGATCTGGCCGTTCCCGAGGACGTAGCTCTTCACCCCCCCGAAGGGTTGGTAGGTGATGTTGGAGGCCACGACCTGCGTCGCGCCGCCCAAGTCAATCGCCGCGGTGGCGCTCACCTGGCTGATCCGGCCTGCTGCGTCGAAGCCGTAAGCGACGGTTCTACCGCTCGGGTAGGTCATCCCCGCGAGCCTGCCGGCCGCGTCGTAGTTGTAGCCGAAGGCGTAGTTGACCCCGTTGATGCTGCGGTTCTCGGTCAGCACGCGCCCGTGCGGGTCGTAGGCGTAGTCGTGCACGATAGTGATCTGCGCAAGGGGGTCCGTCTCGGCGAAGAAGGTCAGGCGCCCCAGCCCGTTCGCCCCCTGGTCGTAACCGTAGCTCTGCTTGGAGCCGTCGGCGAAGCCGATGCTCGTCACCCGGTTCAGCGCATCGTAGGCATAGCTGGTGAGCTGGTTCTTCGCGTCGTGCTGACTGAGGAGGTTGCCTGCGGCGTCGTAGGTGTTCTGCGTGAGCCCGGTGTCGGGGCTTGTCTGCGTGTTCAGGTTCGCCAAGCCGTCGTAGGCGTAGCTCGTGGTGAGATTGCGCGGATCGCTCACCGCCACCAACCGGTCGATCCCGTTGTAGGTGTAGCGCGTGATCCCGTTGCCCGGGTCGGTGACCTGCACCAGGCGGTTCAGAGCGTCGTATTGGTTGCCGGTGCTGTGCATCAGCGGATCGGTGACCGAGACGATGTTGCCCTGGTTGTCGTAGGCGTACTGCGTCGTCTGCGACTGCGCCCCGATGTCCTGCGCGAGCTGGTTGAGGGCGTTGTAGACGCGGCTGCGCGTCTGGGCAAGCGAGCCGCCCCCGTCGAACACCTGCTCGCCGATGCGGTTGCCCATTGGATCGAGCGTGTAGGCGATGCTGTTGCTTGCGGAGTCGGAGATTCCCTTCAGCCGGTGCGCAGGGTCGTAGCTGTAGGTAAGGAACGAGCCGTCCGGGAGCGTCACCCGCTTCAACTGCCCTGCAGAATCGTAGTCATAGACCGTGAGCTCGCCGCCGACATTCTTCGACCGAAGCCGCTGGCGCGCGTCGTAGGTCAGGTTGGTGGTGAGCCCATTCGGATCGGAGATGGTCAGAGGCTGGCCGTGGGCGTTGTAGGAGAGTATCTGGGTCGTGTGCTCGAGCGCGTTGGTGATCGTCGCCACGTTTCCGCGCTTGCCCGGATCGGCGTCGTCGTTGGCGTAGTAGGTGTAGCTTGTGACGTCCGACACATCGGTCCTCGGGCCGTCCATCGAGAGGACCGCGCCGTTGGCGTTGTAGGTGTAGCTCCAGGTTCGCGGGGTACCCGACGACGACGCGCTAAACCCCGACGAACCTGTGGCATCCGAGGTCGGCTGGATGGTCTTGGAGCACGGCACTCCGGGAACTAGCGTGCCGTCCGCCGCAGTGCCGCAGCTCGCCCCGCCATCGCCGTTGTACACGTAGCTCGTGATGCGCAGCGGCTCGGCCACCTTCACCGGCAGCCGGAAGCCCGAATGCCACTGCGTGCTGATCGTGCGCGCCTGCGGCGTGCCGGAGGCCTCCGTGCGCGAGGTCTCGAGATTCCGCGTGAGGTCGTAGCCGTATGTCGTCACGTTTCCGTTCCAGTCGGTCCGCGTTGAAGCGTTCCCGTTCGCGTCGAACGTCTGCGCCGCCGGCCCGCACGATGGACAGGCTGGTCCGGAAATGCTGACGTTCTTGAAGGTGTTGAACGTGAGCTGGAATCCATACGGGCGCGTCGTGTTCAACGGATCGGTGACCGTGGTTGTTGTCGTGCCTCCCCCGCTCGAGTAGGAAAGTTGGTATCGCTCTGCTCCTGAATGTTCCGTCGACACGACGCGTTCCTTCGCGTCGTACTGAAACGTCGCGAAGCGACTGCCGTTCTCGTCGACGATGCCGGTCAGGGCGTTGAGCAAGTTAGCACCCCCGGTGTTGGCCGGTTCGTTGTAGACGAATGTCTTTACCGTTCCGTCCGGGAAGGTGATCGTTGAGAGATTGTTGTTGTCCGCTCCGTATGCAAAGTGGTAAAGCGCCCCCGAAGGGTCGGTGACCGTCGCGATCCGCAGGGCCGCGTTGTAGCCGAAGGTGAGCTTGCGCCCGAAGTTGTCCACCACTTGAATCGGCGCGCCCTGGGGAACCGCCAGAGCAGTAGGCTGCCCGGCGTTGTCCTGGATGAATCCTCCGTTCGGACCCGTCGAGCCGTCGCTGTAGATCACCGTCTGGACGAGACCGACCCTCGAACGGATCGAAACGAGCAGCCCCGCGGCGTTGTAGGTCTCCGTTTCATCGCCATCGGGAACGTAGAGCTGCCATCCGGTACTCGTGGCGGTCAAGCGATAGTTCGTGCTGGCGTCCGGAACCCACACCCCACCCACAAAATTGAACTGGAATACCTTGCCGTCCGGCCGAAACGCGGCCCTGCTCGACGTGCTCGCGGCCCCGCTCGCAGCGATGCGGCGGTCGTAGGAATCGCGCCACCGCCGGCCGAACCGTGTTCCGTAATCATCGAGAGTGTTGAACGCCAGGCTCAGTTCGAAACCGTGTGGTCCGCGATAGATGAGCTGCTGCTCGAATTTGTTGCCGTTCGCGGGATTGGCCGGATTGCCGCAGCTCGGGCAGGGCGGGCCATTGTTCGGTCCACCGCTGCACTGGGCATCCGCCTCGACGGAACCCGGGTCGCACTGACAGAACGTCGGCGTAATGCGTTCGCTGTTCTTGGGACAGGTCGTGTTCGAAGACTCCACCGCCGCGATGTTCTCGTTGCAGCCCAGGAACCGAGGGGGAGTGGCGAAGCACCCGTCCTGAGGGTTACCGAAGCCGATGATGCATCCCGCGGCTTGATTGGGAGGAGTGCCGCTTATGAAGGCATTGACGTTCGTGACCAACGGAAACCGCGTTGACGCCGATACGCAGGCCTCAAGCGCGCTGGAATAGCTCGGCTGGCATATCGGGATCTCGCCGGGTGGACTGGTGTTTTCGAGGCAGCGGTTCTGCTGGAGCAGGACCCAATGGTCCGGCTGATCTACGATCGGTCCGAGAGCGAGCGCCGCCCGCGGCCATGCCGGGAACACGAACGAGAAGGCGAATCCGAGCGAAAGACAAGGCCGCACCCACGCGCGCATACGCAGCGGAACCATCGATACCCCCTCTTTTGAGCGGGCTTGTTTAAATGCCAGCCCTGCTCCAGCGACCGTGGGAAAAATCTACCCGAAAGGGGGCGAATTGCAATATCGAGAAAACCCTGATGTTCGTTGCCTTACATCGCTGTCGGGGTTTCCCTGGCAAGACCCCGTGGAGTTCGGCAACGGTGTGTCGTTGGGGATTACCTGACGTCCTGCCGTACCGACTACTCCCCCAGCGCCACTCCCTCTCTCCTCGGATCCGCGCCGCCGGTCCAGCCGTCCGTGGTGCGCAGGATTCCGTGCAGCCCGCTCGCTTCGTCGCGGATTCTCACGTCGTGTCCCATGCGCTTGAGCTCGGGCGCGAGGCGCTCGAGCGCGGTTCCCTTCTCGAGGTCGGTGGGTCCGTTGCGGTTGCCCATGTGCGGTGCGGCGACGGCCTGCTGTATGTCCATGCGCCAGTCGAGCACGTTGACGATCGCTTCCGCGACGTAGTTGATGATCGAGTGGCCGCCGGGCGAGCCGATCACCAGCAGCAGCTTCCCGTTCCCGTCGAACACCATCGTCGGCGCCATCGAGCTGCGCGGGCGCTTGCCGGCTTCGACGCGGTTCGCGACCGGCTTGCCGTTTTCCTCGGGCTCCCACGAAAAGTCCGTGAGCTCGTTGTTGAGCAGGAAGCCCCTCACCATCTGCCGGTTGCCGAAGGCCGCCTCGACGCTCGTGGTGAGCGCCACCGCGTTTCCTGCGGCGTCGACCACTGAGAGGTGCGTGGTCGAAGGCAGCTCGAGCGGCTCGGAAAATCCGTAACGGCCGGCGATGCCCGCCGGATCGCCCGGCCGCACCGGTCCCATCGAGCGCCGCGGATCGATGAGCTTCGCCCGCGAGCTCAGGTAGCGCGGGTTGAGCAGGGTGGCGACGGGGGAGGAGACGTACGAGGGATCCGCGATGTACAGGTTGCGATCGGCGTACGCGAGGCGTCCGGCCTCCGCGAACAGGTGCACCGCCCGCAAGGACCCGGGCTCGATCGGGCGCAGGTCGAAGCGCTCGAGGATGCCGAGGATCTGCAGCACGGCGAAGCCCCCCGAGCTCGGCGGCGGCACGCCGCACACCTTGTAGCCGCGGTAGTCGCCGCACAGCGGCTCGCGCTCCTTCGCCGCGTACGCCGCGAAATCCGATTCGGCGAGATCGCCGGGCGAGCGCTGCCGGCCCCGCACCGCCGCGACGATGTCGCGCGCGATCTCGCCGTTGTAGAACGCGCTCGCGCCTTCCGACGCGACGCGCTTCAGGACGGCGGCGAGCTCGGGGTTCTTCAGCAGCGTCCCCGCCGGCTTCGCGGTCCCGTCGGGCAGATAGAAATAGCGGCGCGCGTTCTCGTCCCGGGCGAGGAAGCGGTCGGCGGCGACGAGCGCGTGAAGCCTCGGCGAGACCGGAAAGCCGTTTTCGGCGAGCTTGATCGCCGGAGCGAAGAGCTCCGACCATGAAAGCTTCCCGCGCCTGCGGTGCGCCATCTCGAGCATCCGCAGCAGGCCGGGCACGCCCACCGACTTGCCGCTGATCACCGCGTCGGGCCAGTCGAGCGGCTTGCCGTCCGTGCCGAGGAAGCGGTCGGGCTTGGCGGCCGCGGGCGCGGTTTCCCTCCCGTCGTAGGCTTCGAGCTCGGCGTAGCGCGCCGCGAAGTGGAGCAGGAATCCGCCTCCGCCGATACCGGAGGACTGCGGCTCGACCAGACCGAGGACGAGCTCGGTCGCGATCGCGGCGTCCACGGCGCTGCCGCCGCGCTTGAGGATCTCGTAGCCGGCGCGCGCCGCGAGCGGGTTCGCCGCCACGACCATGAAGCGGGAAGCCTTGACGAGCGCCTTCGCGCTGCTCGGCGTCGCCGGCTCGGGCTCGGGTCCGTATCCGTGCTGCGCGCCTGCGGAAGCGCAGGCGAGGAGAAGCGTTGCGAAGGCGACCGGCTTGACGAACGGAATGCGCACCGGGCGCAAGCCTAGCACGCCGCTAGCGGCGCCCGCTCAGGATCTCGCGCCGCGGGGGCGTCTCGAGGTAGCGCCGCTCGATCTCGCCGGGCGCCAACGCCCCGCTGAACAGATAGCCCTGGTACTCGTCGCAGTGGAGCTTGCGCAGGATCTCGAGCTGCTCCTTCTTCTCGACCCCCTCGGCGACGACGCCGATGCCCAGGCCGCGGCACATGGTGATGACCGCACGCACGATCGCGAGGTTCTGCGACGACGTGGTGATGTCGCTGAGGAACGCGCGGTCGATCTTGAGCGCGTCCACGCTGAAATGCCGGATGTAGCCCAGCGACGAGTAGCCCGTGCCGAAATCGTCGATCGTCACCCGGGCGCCGAGCCGCGACAGCCCCTTGAGGATCGCGCGGACCTCGGCGGCGTCCTGCATGAACAGGCTCTCGGTGATCTCGACCTCGATCTGCCCGGGCCGCACGCCGTGCGCGACCATCGCGGTCGAGATCTCGCCCACCAGGGCCGGAGTGAACTGC
>DATEGT010000054.1:0-7249 GCA_035280025.1 Burkholderiales bacterium
GCGCCTTCACGTCGTCGCCTGCGACGCCATGGCCCTGTGCAGCCTTACCGAGGCTTTCTCGCTGTCGGCGATAGAGTCGATGGCCCTGGGCCGGCCGGTCGTCCATTCCGACGTCGGCGGCGCTCCGGAGATGATCTTTCCCGGGCGAAACGGCTTTCTGTTCCCGCCGGGCGACACAGGGGCATTCGTTGACAAGCTTGCGGTCCTGGCCGACCGGGAAGTCTCCGTGAGAATGGGCCGCGAGGCCCGCGCTACGGTCGAGGCGCTCTTTTCGGAGAGGACCATGGTGGACCGCTATGAGCGTCTTCTGCTCGCAATCTGCGGAGAGGGGACGACAGTCCATCCGGAGCATGCCGACCGCGTCAACGCTACACATTGAAATCCAAGACTGGCGGGCGCCCACACGGAAAACCAACAACCGACGGAGCCACTCATGAGACTCATGCGGCACGCCAATGCGATCGTCCTCCTCGCGTCCTCCATCATTCCCCTGATGCCGGCTCAGGCCCAGGCGCAGCTGGGCAGTCTGGTGGTGACGATCTCGTCGCCGGCTTCCGGCGTGGCGGTCTCCGGCACCGTTCCGGTCAACGCGACCGTGAGCGTCGTGGGCCTGCTTACGGTGTCGAGCGTTCAATTTCAGCTCGACGGCGCCAATCTCGGCGGCGCGGACACGAGCGCGCCGTACTCGGTCTCCTGGAGCACGACGACCGCGGGCAACGGCTCGCATACCCTGACTGCCGTAGCGCGAACCTTGATCGGCGGCCTCCAGTTCACTTCCAATCCCGTGACCGTGACGGTGGCCAACGACACGACGCCACCGCCGCCGCCTCCTCCGTCGGCACGCTTCGAAGAAACCGATCCGTCGATCAGCTACACGTCCGGCTGGAACCAGGACGACAGCAGCAAGACCTGGAGCGGTGGCACGGCCGCGCTTTCGACCGCTCCCGGCGCGCAGGCGTCGTTCACCTTCACCGGGCCCTCGGTTACCTGGATCGGCGGCCGCGCACCCGGCACCGGCATCGCCAGCGTCTCCGTCGACGGCGTATTCCAGAGGAACGTCGATACGTACTCGAAGACGGAGGAGATCCGCGTGCCGATGTTCGAGGCAACCGACCTCGCCAACACGACCCACACGCTGACGATCGAAGTCACCGGTCAGCAGAACACTGCGGCAAGCGGGAACCAAATCGTGATCGATGCATTCGACGTTCCCGCGGCGACGATCTCGCGTCTGCAGGAAACCGATCCGTCGGTGAGCTTCAGTACGGGCAACTGGGTGCAGAACGACACCAGCAGGCCGTGGAGCGCAGGGATCGCCGCGCTCGCCAATCAGGCGAACGCCCAAGTGACATTCACCTTCACCGGCACCGCCGTGACCTGGATCGGCGCGAACGGGCCTCAGACAGGAATTGCGAACGTGTTCATCGACGGGGCGCAGGTGGCGAGCAACCTCGACACCTATGCGCCCGCTGAGCACATCCAGGCGCCGCTCTTCACGGCGAACGGTCTGTCCAACTCGAGCCACACGATCTCGATCCAGGTTACCGGCCAGCACAACCCCGCCGCGAGCGACGCCATCGTCGTCGTCGATGCGTTCGAGGTGATCACCCCCGGCGTGCGCCATCAGGACACCGACCCGGCCATCGCCTACGGTCCCGGCTGGGTCCAGGACAACCGCGACAAGGCCTACAGCGAGGGCGCCACGGCGGAATCCGAGACGACGGGCGCGCAGGCGACCATCACGTTCACCGGAACGGGGATCAGCTGGATCGGCGCGCGCGGACCGCAGACGGGCATCGCCCGGATCTCGCTGGACGGCGTCTTCGTCGAGGAATTCGATACCTACGCGCCGACAGAGGGGCCGCAGCACACCGACTACTCCACGAGCGGGCTGGCGCGGGGGACGCACACCTTGACGATCGAGGTTGCCGGCAAGAACGCCGTTTCGACGAATGCCTGGATCCTCATCGACGCTTACGACGTGATCCCGTGAGCGTGCCGCCGAGGCGAGGAACGCGAACGCCTCGACGCCACGCCACGAGCGATCATGGAAACCCGGCCCGGAGCGCTCCTCCTCGGCCCGCACCGCGGCGCGGTGAGCGGCGTCAGCACGCACCTCAATCTCCTGCTCGCCTCGCGGCTCGCCGGCGAGTTTTCGCTCGCGCATTTCCAGGTGGGAAGCGAGGGGCGTAGCGAAAGCCGCGCGGCCTTCGCCTGGCGACTGCTCACCAGCCCCCTGCGGCTCGCCGCGACGATACTCGCCCGTCGCGCGGCCATCGTGCACATCAATACCGCGCTCAACGCCCGCGCCTACTGGCGCGACCTCGCGTACCTGATCGTCGCGAGGATCTGCGGTGCGCGCGTGCTCTGGCAGGTGCACGGCGGGTCCCTGCCGCAGCCTTTCTTCGGCGCTAGCCGCATCCTCGCCGGGTTTCTCCGGGCGACGTTGCGGCTTCCGCATGCCCTCGTCGTCCTCGCGCGCGTGGAGCTCGAGGCCTACCGCGAATTCGTTCCCGGGCAGCGGGTCCTCCTGCTGCCCAACGGCATCGATTGCGCCAGTTACGCGGCGGTCGTGCGCACGCGGCACGATCCCGCTTCCCCGCTGCGGCTCGCGTACGTCGGACGGCTCGCGCGCGAAAAAGGCCTCGACGACGCGCTGCAAGGACTGGCGCTTGCGCGCGCCGGAGGGGCGAGGGCGCGGCTCGTGGTCGCGGGAAGCGGCCCCGAGCGGTTGCGCCTGAGGCGGCGGGCCGATGAGCTCGGGCTCGCGGGCGAAGTCTCGTTCGAAGGGCCCGTATTCGGCGAGGACAAGGCCCGGCTGCTCGGCGCGACGGACGCGACGCTGTTTGCGAGCCACGGCGAAGGGCTTCCGTACGCGCTGCTCGAAAGCATGGCGGCGGGCGTTCCGGCGATCGCCACCAGCGTGGGCGGCATTCCCGACGTCGTCGTCGACGGCGTGCACGGGCTGCTGGTCCCGCCGCGGGACGCGCGAGGCATCGCCCGCGCGATCGAAAAGCTGGCCGCGGACCGGGAGCTGCTCGCGCGCATGAGCGCCGCGTGCAGGCAGCGGATCGCGGCGGGGTATTCGATCGACCGCCTGGCGGAGCAATTCCGCAGCCTCTATTCCGAGTTGTGCGCGGCGGGGCAAGCGAACGCCCCGGGCAGGTTCTGACCCATGTGCGGAATCGCGGGATGGATCGCCAGACGCGCACCCGCGGCCGGGGTGCTGTCCTCCATGCTCGGCGCGATGGCCCATCGCGGGCCGGACGGCCACGGGGCGTGCCGCTTTCAGTGCGCCACCGGCCAGCAGATATCGCTGGGGCACCGGAGGCTGGCGATCATCGATCCGGAAGGAGCGCGCCAGCCCATGTGCGACGCGGCCGCCGGGCTCGCGCTGACTTTCAACGGCGAGATCTACAACTTTCGCGAGCTGCGGGGCGAGCTGCGCCGGCTCGGCTACCGCTTCGCCCTCGATTCCGACACCGAGGTGCTGCTCCGCGCCTACCAGCACTGGGGAAGGGACGTCGTCCATCGACTGCGCGGCATGTTCGCGTTCGCGATCTGGGACGCGAACAGGGAGCGCCTGTTCCTGGCGCGCGACCGCTTCGGGGAAAAGCCCCTGTTCCTCTACGAGAACGGCGGCGACCTGTATTTCGCGTCTGAGATCAAGGCGCTGCTCTGCGTTCCGGGGCTGGCGGTCTCCGCCGATCTCCACGCCGTGTGGGACTACCTCGCGTATCGCTACGTTCCCGGGCCGGGAACGCTTTTCAGGGGCATCCGGAAGCTGATGCCGGGCACGACGGCCGTGTGGGAGCGCGAGACGCTGAGGGAAGAGCGCTATTGGACCGCGCCGGACCAGGCGCCGCATCCGGCGCCCCGGGGCGGGGACGATCTCGTCGCCGAGTTCCTGGTCCGCCTCGAGGAGGCGGTGAGGCTGCAGATGATGAGCGATGTGCCCTTCGGCGCCTTTCTCTCGGGCGGGATCGACTCGTCGACCATCGTAGCGCTCATGAGCCGCCACAACTCGCTCGTCAGGACATTCTCCGTGGGCTTCCGCGAACGCCGCTTCAGCGAGCTCGCCTATGCCGCGGCAGTGGCGCGGCACTTCGGCACGCGGCACCAGGAGATCGTCGTGTCCCACGCGGATCTGGTCGAGCGGCTGCCGCGGCTGGTCGCCTTCCGCGACGCGCCGGTGTCCGAGCCTTCGGACATCGCGATCAATATGCTCGCGTGCGAGGCCTCGCGCAGCGTGAAGATGGTGCTGACCGGGGAGGGCAGCGACGAGCTGCTGGGCGGGTATCCCAAGCATCTCGCCGAGCGTGCCGCGCGCGGGTTCCAGCTTCTGCCGGGGGTGCTGCGCCGCCGCCTGATCGCGCCGCTCGCCAGCGCCTTGCCGTACGGCTTTCGCCGCGTGAAGACGGCTGTCGCCAATCTCAACATCGAAGACCGGCGCGAGCGCTATGTGCGCTGGTTCGGCGCGCTGAATCGCGAGGAGCGGGACCGGCTCAGCGTCCTCCGCGTAGACGGGCGCCCGGCCCGCCACGGGCCTCCATTCGACTCCGACCCGCGGTCCAGCCCCCTGCAGCGGATCCTCTATTTCGACCAGACGAGCTGGCTGCCCGACAACCTCCTCGAGCGCGCAGACCGCATGACGATGGCCGCTTCGATCGAAGCGCGGGTGCCGTTCCTCGATCACGAATTCGCGGCGTTCGCCTCCTCGTTGCCCGACCGCTACCGCGTGCGTGGCCTCCACGGCAAGTGGATCCTGCGCGCAGCGGTCCGGCGCCTGCTTCCCGAGCGCATCCTCGCGCGGCCGAAGGTCGGCTTCCGCGTGCCGGTCAGCGACTGGCTGCGCGGCGACATGCGCGACTACCTGCTCGATCATCTGCAGAGCGCTTCTTCGCGGACCCGGACGTACTACGACGGGCGCGTGCTCGACCGCATGCTCGCCGAGCACCTCGGCGGCAGGCAGAACCACGAGAAGCTTCTTTGGGCCCTGCTGAATCTCGAGCTGTGGCACCGGCAATATGTCTGAGACCGCTGCGGGCCTGCGCTGGCGCCTCAACCGGCTGCGCTGCATGTCGCTCCCGGAGGTGCGCCACCGGGCGCTGCGGTCCTTCGCGATTCGGGCCGAGCGCTGGGGGCTCGCGCGCCGCGAGGCGGTCCCGACGCCCGATCTCGCGCAGACGTCCAGTCGCTGGATCCACCCACGAGCCGAAGTCGACGCCAGCCGGTATCTGTCCGCGGCCGATCGCATCGCTGAAGGCAGGTTCGACGTCTTCGCGCTGGGCGACGTCCGGCTCGGCGCCCCGCCGCGCTGGAATCGCGATCCCAAGACCGGCGTGGAAGCGCAGCTCGCCTTCGGCATGCTGCTCGACTACCGGGATCCGCGGCGGGTCGGCGACATCAAGTACCTGTGGGAGCCCAATCGCCACCACCACATCGTGACGCTCGCGCAGGCCCATGCGTTGAGCGGCGACTCCCGGCATTTCGACGTGATCCGGGAGCATCTTGAGAGCTGGTTCCGGGCCTGCCCTTACCCGATGGGGCCCAACTGGTCGAGCGCGCTCGAGGCGGCGATCAGGCTGGTGAACTGGTCCGTCGCGTGGCAGCTCATCGGCGGCGCCTTCTCGGTCCCGTTCCGGGACGCACGGGGCGCGCGCTTCAGGGCGCGCTGGCTGGAGTCGGTCTTCCGGCACGCGCAGTTCGTCCGCCGGAATTTCTCGCTCTACTCCTCGGCCAACAACCATCTCCTCGGCGAGGCGGCAGGGTTGTACATCGCCGGAACCACGTGGCCACACTGGCCCTGCGCCCGCGCGTGGGTGGAGGAGGCGAAGGCGGTCCTCGAGCGCGAGGCCCTGCTGCAGAACGCCTCCGACGGCGTCAACCGCGAGCAGGCGATCTCCTACCAGCAGTTCGTTCTCGACCTGCTCCTGCTACCGTTCCTCGCGGGCAGGGCGAACGGGCAGCCGTTTTCCGCAGCGTTCGAATCGCGCATCGAGGCGATGCTCGAATTCCTCGCTTCGATCATGGACGCCGGCGGCCACGTCCCGAGGTTCGGCGATTCCGACGACGCGCTCGTCGTCAGGCTTTCGCAGGAACCGGGCCAGTGCCCCTTCAGGTCGCTGCTCGCGACCGGCGCGATCCTCTTTCGCCGGGGAGATTTCAAGGCGAAGGCGGGCGCACTGGACGACAAGACGCGCTGGCTCCTGGGCAGGGGCGCCGACGCGGCGTTTCAATCGCTGGTCGTCGATGCAACGTGGCTCCCGGTGAGGCGGGTGTTTCCCGAGGGCGGCTACTACATTCTGGGCTGCGATTTCGAGACCGAAGACGAGATCCGGCTGGTCGCGGATGCCGGCCCTCTGGGCTATCGGTCGATCGCAGCGCACGCCCACGCCGATGCCCTCGCCTTCACCCTGTCGGTCGGAGGACAGGAGTTCTTCGTCGATCCCGGCACCTACGCGTACCACACGCAGGGCGTCTGGCGCGACTACTTTCGCGGCACCGCGGCGCACAGCACCGTGCGGATCGACGGCCTGAGCCAGTCGCAACCGGGAGGAAAGTTCATGTGGCTCGGAAAAGCCGCGGCCGGCTGCAGCCTGTGGCGGCCTTCTGCCGAGCGCGACCTCTTCGAGGGTTGGCACACCGGCTATCTGCGGCTCGCCGACCCCGTGATGCACCGGCGCCGCATCGCGCTCGAAAAGCGGTCGAGGCGGATCGTGATCTGGGACATCTTGCACATGGCTGCGGCGCACGACGTCGAGCTCTTTTTCCACTGCACCGATCGATGCCGGGTCGAGCCCGTAGGCGACGGGTATGCGCTCCGCGGGGACGCTAAGACGCTCCTCCTCCGCCTTCCGCGTGCCGAGGGGGCGACGGCCCGCGTCCGCCACGGCGACCTCGACCCGATCTCCGGCTGGGTATCCAAGCGGTTCGACGCCAGGGAACCGGCGCCGACCATCGCGTGGAAGGCGCGCCTCGCGAAAGGGGCGGTGCTGCGCAGCGAAATCATGTGCTGATCGGACTACGTCCGTTTACTCGGGGCGCAGCACACGTCCCCGATGATCAGGGCTCCCACAAGGAGACGGCAAATCGATGCTCGGTGCGGCCCTCGACTACCTCGTTCTGCGTTCGCTCGCCCACCGCGGGAACCTGGCGACCGAGGAGCAGCTGGATTCGCTGTTCGGCCGGGCGGGGAATGCGTCCATCGAGGAGGCGGGCGCGAAGTGCCGCAAGCTCGTCGACCGCT
>DATEGT010000055.1:0-8100 GCA_035280025.1 Burkholderiales bacterium
GTGCGCACGCTGCGCCTCGCGCGCGAGCTGCTCGACGGGCACGACCTCGTCAAGCTCGAGGTGCTCGGAGATCCGAACACGCTCTACCCCAACGTGATCGAGACGCTCGAGGCCGCGCGGACCCTGGTGCGCGACGGATTCAAGGTCATGGTCTACACCAGCGACGACCCGATCGTCGCCAAGCAGCTCGAGGACATCGGCTGCGTCGCGGTCATGCCCCTCGCCTCGCTCATCGGCTCGGGCATGGGGATCCTGAACCCGTGGAACCTGCAGCTCATCATCGAGAACGCCAAGGTGCCGGTGGTCGTGGACGCGGGCGTCGGCACCGCCTCGGACGCCGCCGTGGCGATGGAGCTCGGCTGCGACGCCGTGCTCATGAACACCGCCGTCGCGAAGGCGCAGAATCCCGTTCTCATGGCGCAAGCGATGAGGAAGGCGGTCGAAGCCGGCCGCGAAGCCTTTCTCGCCGGCCGCATGCCGAAGAAGCTCTACTCCGCCAGCCCGAGCTCGCCGGCCGCAGGTCTCATCTCGCCGAAGGCCGCGTAGCACCCCTTTCTTGCAGGAACGGCGCTCGATCCGCAGCTACGTGTTGCGCCAGGGGCGCATCTCGAACGCGCAGCGGCGCGCTCACGCGGAGTACCTGACCGTCTACGGCGTGCCGTTCGCACCGCGCCTTCTCGATCTCGCAACGCTGTTCGGCCGCCACGCGCCGAGGATCCTCGAGATCGGGTTCGGCATGGGCGAGACGACCGCGGCGATCGCGCTGCAGCACCCGGAATGCGACTACCTCGGCGTCGAAGTGCACACCCCGGGCGTCGGAAGCCTCCTCGCGCGCGTCGCCGAGCTGCGCCTCTCGAACGTCCGCGTCGTCCAGCACGACGCGGTCGAGGTGCTGCGGCACATGATCGGCCCCGCCGCGCTCGACGGCGTGCACGTCTTCTTCCCGGACCCCTGGCCGAAAAAGCGCCACCACAAGCGCCGGCTGATCCAGCCGCCGTTCGTCTCCCTGCTCGCATCGAAGATGAGGCCCGGGGCGCTCCTTCTCGCCTGCACCGACTGGGAAGACTACGCGCGGCAGATGCTGGACGTCCTCGCGGCCGAGCCCGCGCTCGAGAACACCGCTCCCGGGTACGCGGGCCGGCCCGGCGCGCGCCCCCAGACCAAGTTCGAGCGCCGCGGCCTTTCGCTCGGCCACCGCGTCTGGGACCTAGCGTTCAGGAAGATCTAGGTATCGGCCCGATTTGGGGGAGGGAAGTATCCCCTCGTTCCGCTATCCGGCCGGCAGGAACAGCTGCAGGAGATCGTTCAGGAAACGCCGTCCCGTCGGGCTCGGCGCGATGCGCTCGTGGCTGCGCACGATGAGGCCGCGCGACTCCGCCTGGCGCAGCGCCTTTTCCGCGGACGCGATCTGCAGCCCGGTGCGCTCGGCCAGCATCGCTACCGGGAACCCCTCGGTCAGACGCAGGGCGTTCATCATGAACTCGAACACGAGGTCCTCGCGCCCGACCTCGCGGCTTTCCTGCACGGGACGTCCCTCGCCCACCCGCTCGAGGTATTCCCTGGGCTGCTTCCAGCGGACGCTGCGCGTCACGCGGTCCGGGAAGCTCAGCTTGCTGTGCGCCCCCGCGCCGACGCCCAGGTAGTCTCCGAAGCGCCAGTAGTTGAGATTGTGCCGGCACTCCCGGCCCGGGCGCGCCCACGCCGAGGTCTCGTAGTGGACGTAGCCGCTCCGCGCGAGCGCGGCGTCGATCATCTCCTGCATGGCGCCGGACGAGTCCTCGTCGGGCAGCGCCGGCGGATGCCGGAAGAAGTGCGTGTTCGGCTCGATCGTGAGGTGGTAGAAGGACAGGTGCGCGACCCCGGCCCCGACCGCCGCCTCGACGTCGGCGCGCGCCTCGCCCGGGCTCTGCCCGGGGAGCGCGTACATGAGGTCGAGATTGACGTTGTCGAAGTTCTCGCGCGCGATCTCGATCGCGCGCCGCGCCTCGCGGTCGTCGTGGATGCGCCCCAGCGACCGCAGGTGCTTCGGGTCGAAGCTCTGCACGCCGATCGACAGGCGAGTCACCCCGGCGTCGCGGTAGCCGCGGAACTTCTCTGCTTCGAAGGTTCCCGGGTTTGCCTCCAGGGTGATCTCGCAATCGGGGGTCAGCGTAAGCCGCGCGCGGAACGCGGAGATCAGCGCCCCGATCGCCGCGAAGGAGAACAGGCTGGGCGTGCCGCCGCCGAAGAACACGCTCGACACCCTCCGTCCCCACACCTCGGGCAGCGACTGCTCGAGATCGCTCACCAGCGCGTCCACGTAGGCCTTCTCGGGAACCTCCCCCTTGGCCTGGTGCGAGTTGAAATCGCAGTACGGGCACTTCTTGACGCACCAGGGAATGTGAACGTAGAGCGCGAGCGGCGGGAGCTGCGCAAGGCGCACGCCCGCGGCCGGCACCGGTACGGCGACCGCGGCGCTCACGCGCCTTCCTTCAGCTTCGCCAGCAGCCGCCGCATCGCCTTGCCGCGGTGGCTGACGAGGTTCTTCTGATCCTGCTCGAGCTCCGCGGCCGTCTTGCCGAGGTCGCGCAGGAAGAAGTGCGGGTCGTAGCCGAAACCGTTGGCGCCGCGCGGCTGCGCCACGATCTCCCCGGCCCAGCTGCCCTCGGCGATGATCGGCTCGGGGTCCTCCGCGTGGCGCATCAGCACCACGACGCAGTAGTAGTGCGCGCGGCGGTCGTCCTTGCCGGCGAGCAGCGCAACCAGTTTTTCGTTGTTGCGCGCGTCCTGCGCCTCGCGCCCCGGCGTCGCGCCGGGCGGGGCCGCGCCCGCGAATCTGGACGAAAGCACGCCCGGCCTGCCGTCGAGCGCGCTCGCGCAGATGCCCGAATCGTCCGCGAGCGCGGGCAGCCCGGACCGCCGGCTCGCGTGCCGCGCCTTGGCGAGCGCGTTCTCGACGAAAGTCCCGTGCGGTTCCTCGGCGTCGGCGAGGGCGAGGCTCGCCTGCGGGACGATCTCGATCCCGAGCGGAGCGAGCAAGGACTCGAATTCGCGCAGCTTCCCGGGATTGGAGGAGGCGAGCACGAGCTTTTTCATGGCTGCGCCGCCAGGCCCAGCGCCCGCTTCTGCTTGTCGATGAGCCGGGCGATCCCCTGCTGCCCGAGCGCGAGCAGCGCCTGCATCTGCGCCGCCGAGAAAGGCTCCCCTTCCGCGGTCCCCTGCACCTCGACGAAGCCTCCGGAGCCCGTCATCACCACGTTCATGTCGGTGTCGCAGCGCGAATCCTCGGCGTAGTCGAGGTCGAGGACCGGCACGCCCTCGTACAGACCCACCGAGACCGCGGCCACGAAATCGCGGATCGGCGACCCGTCCAGGGCGCCCCGCTCCCGCAGCCGGCTCACCGCGTCGTGCAGGGCGACGAAGGCGCCGGTGACGCTCGCCGTGCGCGTGCCGCCGTCGGCCTGGATCACGTCGCAGTCGAGCTTGACGGTGCGCTCTCCGAGCGCCTGCAGATCGATGACCGCGCGCAGCGAGCGGCCGATCAGGCGCTGGATTTCCTGCGTCCGTCCGGACTGCCTGCCCCGCGCCGCCTCGCGGTCGGTTCGCGTGTGGGTCGACCGGGGAAGCATGCCGTACTCGGCAGTGACCCAGCCCTGCCCGCGGCCCTTCAGGAAGCCGGGGACCCCGTCCTCGATGCTCGCGGTGCAGATCACCCGCGTGTCGCCGAACGCGATCAGGACCGATCCTTCCGCGTGCCGCGTGAAGCCGCGCTCGATCGCGATCGGGCGGAGCTCGCCGGGCTTGCGCTGGGACGGCCGGATCATGGCTTTTGCGGGCTGTGCTTGCGGATCGCCTCGCGGATCTCCTGGATCGCGCGCTCGATCTCCGCGTCCGTCAGATCGCTGTTGTCCGCCTTGCTGAAATCCCCGAGCTGCGTGCTGATGCCGTCCAGGGCGAGCGTCTGCGTCGACACCTCGCCCGCGGGCGCGCGGTGCGTTCCCTCCCAGGTCATCGCCACGACGGAGAGATTGTCGCAATCGGCGCCGGCGCGGAGCTCGGCGAGGTCCAGGAGCGCGGGAACGGCCTTCATGAGATCGCGCTTCGTCAGCGTCGCCGTGATCAGCTTGCCCGTCAGCGGCCCCCACAGGCCGTCGGTGCACAGTATCAGGGTGTCGTCCTGGTGCAGCGGCGCAGGCTTGGACAGCTCGACCTGGGGACGCGCCGAGGCTCCGACGCAATTGAAGATCTTGTTGCGATCCGGATGCGCCTGGACCGCTTCCTCCCGCACCCGGCCCTGGTCGACCAGCATCTGCACGCGCGAGTGATCCCGCGTCTGCGTGTTGATCCGGCCGTCGCGCACGTGGTAGAGCCGCGAATCGCCCGCGTGCGCCCAATACGCCGTCGAGTCCTGCACGACGCAGGCGACGCAGGTGGTGCGCGGCGATTCCACCAGGTTGCGCGCCTTGGCGTAGTCGCCCAGCGCGAAGTGCGCGTCGAGGATGCTCTTCTGGAGGAACCCCGAGGGGTCGCTGAGCATGGGCTTGGCTTCGCGCTGGAAGGCCTCGGAGAGGAGCTGCACGGCGATCTGCGAAGCCACCTCGCCGTGGAGGTGCCCTCCCATGCCGTCGGCCACCACCATCAGCAGCGCATCGCGCGTGTAGGCGTAGGCGGTGCGATCCTGGTTGGCCTTGCGCGCGCCCTTGCGGCTTTCCTGGAAGATCGAGAATCTCATGTCCTGCGCCGCCTCTTCAGGGCTCCGCGAAGGCTCTCCATGAGCGTGCTCTTGCGATGCACCTCCGGATCCTTCTCGCGCAGCAGCACCTTCTGCAGCGCGAACACGCTCTGGGGCCGTTTCAGGTGGTCGAGCTCGAGGCACCAGTCGATGGTCTCGAGCAGCTGCCGCGAGTACTTCTCTCCCCAGGTCCTCGTCGCGGAGATGTAGCGGTCCTTCTCGGCGCGCTGGTCGGCCGCCTGCGGGGCCACGCCGGCGAGGCAGGCGAAGATGCTCGCCCCGATGGCGTAGCAGTCGCTCCACGGCCCGAGCAGCTCGCGGTCCTTGTACTGCTCCGGGGGCGCGAAGCCGGGCGTATACATCGGAGTGAGCCGCTGGCCCTCCTCGACGAGGGTCTGCCGCGCCGCGCCGAAATCGATCAGCACCGGCGTGCCGTCGTTGCGGATGTAGATGTTGGCGGGCTTGATGTCCAGATGCAGCAGCTTGTTCGAGTGCACTTCGCGCAGCCCGTTCAGCAGGAGCGTGAACACGTGGCGGATGAACTTCTCCTTGATCGCCCCGCGCCGCAGCTGGATGTGCTCCTGCAGCGTGCGGCCGCGCTCGTAGCGCATAACCATGTACACGGTCTCGTTGGCGCGGAAGAAATTGAGCACTCGCACCACGTTGGGGTGGGACAGGCGCGCGAGCGAGCGCCCTTCCTCGAAGAAGCACCGCATCCCGTAGCGGAATGTCGCGAGATTCTCCTCGGCGATCGAAGGCAGCGCGTCGCCCTCGTTCCGCAGAGCGAGCTGGCTCGGCAGGTATTCCTTGATCGCGACCGGCTGATCGTTTTCATCGTAGGCGAGGTAGACGATCGAAAACCCCCCGCACGACAGGACGCTCGCAATGCGGTAGTTCTCGAGCTGATAGCCTTCGGGCAGCGGCTGATTGGCCTGCTGAGCCATTAAAGGGGTAGCGGCGCGGCGTTTGTAACCGTTATCATAGCGACGTTTTCCAAAATTCCGCCGGCATTATAAGGCGTCACTGATCGCCACCCATGATCTCCAGCATGACCGGCTACGCCGCCGCGACTCGCGAGCTGCCGATCGCGTCGCTCGCTGCGGAGGTCAAGAGCGTCAACAGCCGATTTCTCGACGTGCAGTTCAGGCTCCCCGACGAGCTGCGCTCGGCCGAGCCGGCGCTGCGCGAGCTCATCCAGGCCCGCGTGGGGCGCGGCAAGGTCGAGTGCCGCGTCTCGGTCACTCCGCCGGCGAGCGCCGCGCCGCGCATCAGCGTCAACGAGAGCCTGCTCCGCGAACTCGCCGAGGTGTCCCGGAAAGTCCGCTCCGCGGTGCCCGATGCGCGCCCCTTGAGCGTCGGCGAGGTGCTCGGCTGGCCGGGAGTGCTGGGCGATGACCGCTCGGCGGCTCTGCGCGAAGCCTGCGTCGCGCTCGTCCACGAGGTGCTCGACGACTTCTCCGCGACCCGCCGCAGGGAAGGAAGCAAGCTCGCGCAGATGCTCGTCGAGCGTACCGAGCGCATGAAGGGCATGCTCGCGTCCATCGAGCCGAAGCTCCCCGACGCCATCGCCGCGTACCAGGAGAAGCTCTCCGCCAGGCTCCGGGAGGCGCTGGGCGGCATGGACGAGGAGCGCATCCGGCACGAGATCGCGCTGTTCGGCGTCAAGACCGACGTCTCCGAGGAGCTGACGCGCCTGTCCGCGCATCTCGACGAGGTGTCCCGCGTGGTCGCCGCCGGCGGCGCCGTCGGCAAGCGCCTGGACTTCCTGATGCAGGAGCTGAATCGCGAGGCCAATACGCTGGGGTCCAAGGCGGTGTCGAAGGACCTCTCGGACGCGAGCCTCGAGTTCAAGCTCCTGATCGAGCAGATGCGCGAGCAGATCCAGAACATCGAATGAGCGGAAACCTCTTCATCGTCTCGGCTCCGTCGGGCGCGGGCAAGTCCTCGCTCGTCAAGGCGGCGCTGGCCGACGACGAGCGGCTCGCGCTGTCGGTGTCGTACACGACGCGGTCGCCGCGCGCACGCGAGGCCGACGGCCGCGAGTATCACTTCGTCGACCGCCGGACCTTCGAGGCGATGCTCGCGCGCGGCGATTTCCTGGAATCGGCCGAGGTCCACGGCAACCGCTACGGCACGTCGCGGAAGTGGATCGCCGAGGCGCGCGCCCGCGGGCAGGACATCATGCTGGAGATCGACTGGCAGGGCGCCCGCCAGGTCCGCAAGGCGTTCGCCGACGCGGTCGGCATCTTCATCCTTCCTCCTCCTCCGGTGCTGGAGGAGCTCGAGCGCCGCCTGCGCGGGCGGGGCCAGGATACGGAGGACGCGATACAGCGCCGGCTCCGCGATGCGCGAGAGGAAATCAGCCACCTGAACGAGTTCGACTACGTTATAATAAACAAAGAGTTCGAGCAGGCGCGGCGCGATCTGGCCGCGATCGTGCGGTCGGCCAGGCTGAAGCTCTCCGGCCAGATCGCGCGGCATCCGGAAATCTTGAAACCGATTGACTAGACTAAAGAGACATCCATGGCGCGCATCACCGTCGAAGATTGCCTAAAGAGAATTCCCAACCGCTTCCAGTTGACGCTCGCGGCCACCTACCGCGCGCGGCAGCTTGCCCAGGGCGGCACTCCCCACATCGAGACGACGCGCGACAAGCCGACGGTCATCGCCCTGCGCGAGGTCGCGGCGGGCAAGGTCGGCATGGAGTATCTGACCCGGGTTCATACGGGGTGAAGATCGTGCCCCCTTGCAAGAGGGGGGACAGCGGGGGCGGGCGCTAGCTCATGGCGGCGGTCGCCATCACCGACCTCAGGCAGCACCTCGGCTATCTCAAGCCGAGCGACATCGGACGGATCGAAGAAGCCTACCAGTTCAGCGACGCCGCTCACCAGGGGCAGTTCAGGCTGACCGGCGATCCCTATATCTCCCATCCGCTCGCGGTCGCCGAGATCGTCGCCGACTGGCAGCTCGACACCCAGGCCGTGATGGCGGCCCTGCTGCACGACGTGATGGAGGATACGAGAACCTCCAAGCAGCAGCTCGCCGACCGCTTCGGCAAGCCGGTCGCGGAGCTGGTCGACGGTCTCTCCAAGCTCGACAAGATCGAATTCCAGTCGCAGGCGGACGCCCAGGCGGAGAACTTCCGCAAGATGCTGCTCGCGATGGCGCGCGACGTGCGCGTCATCCTGATCAAGCTCGCCGACCGGCTGCACAACATGCGCACGCTCGATGCCGTGCCGCCGGTCAAGCGCCGGCGCGTGGCGCGCGAGACGATGGAAATCTACGCGCCGATCGCCAACCGGCTCGGGCTGAACGCGCTGTTCCACGAGCTGCAGGAGCTCGCGTTCTCCCACCTGTACCCGCTGCGCTACCGTACCCTCGCCCGGGCG
>DATEGT010000056.1:0-11341 GCA_035280025.1 Burkholderiales bacterium
CCGACGAACAGCACCACGAAGACGACCGTGGCGATCGGGTTGGCGTCGAGCGGGGGCTCGGCGGGGGCGTCCGCGTAGGCGGAGGCGGCGCAGAACAGGGCGCTCAGTCCGGCAAGATATCGTTTCATGTCAAACTCTCTCGTGGATCGGGCGGAAGCCCGCTCGTGTTCCGACAATTTGCACCAGCTTGCTTGCGAGCAACTGACGCCAGTCTTTCAGTCCGCTGTCAGTGCGAATCGCAGCCGTGAAATAACCGTGAAAACCACCCGGAAGGAGACACCATGAGATTAGCCGCCTGCGCCGCAGCGCTCGCCGCGTGCGCATTCGCGCCCGCCCAAGCGCAAACCCATTCGCCGGCCTGGCCCGACAGGCCGATCAAGCTGATCGTTTCGTTCGCGCCGGGCGGCGTGCACGATACGCTCGCCCGGGTGCTCCAGCCGCAGCTCACCGAGGCGCTCGGCCAGCCGATCGTGATCGAGAACCGTCCCGGGGCGGGCGGCAACATCGCCGCCGAGGCGGTCGCCAAATCGGCTCCCGACGGCTACACCTTCCTCATCGCGAGCGAGGCGATCGCGACCAACGAGTACCTCTACCGCAGCATGGCCTACGATCCCTACAAGGACCTCGCGCCGGTCGCGAAGCTCGCCGACTATCCCATGGCGCTCATCGTCAACCCCGCGGTGCCGGCCGCCAACGTGAAGGAGCTGATCGCGCTGGCCAGGGCGAAGCCGGGCTCGCTTTCCTATGGATCGGCCGGCATCGGGACCTCGGGCCACCTCGCGGGGGAGCTGCTGAACAGCGTCGAGGGGATCAGCATCGTGCACGTCCCGTACAAGGGCGGGGCTCCCGCGCTCGCCGATCTGGTCGCCGGGCGCATCCAGTTCATGTTCCTCTCGGTGTCGCTGTCCGCGCCGCAGCTCAAGCAGGGAAAGATCAGGGTGCTCGCCGTCACGGGCGACTCGCGCTCCGGCAAGCTGCCCGGGGTGTCGACGACCGCCGAGCAGGGATTCCCGGGCGTGCAGGCGCTGTTGTTCTCGAGCCTGCTCGCGCCCGCGGCCACGCCCCCGGCGATCATCCGCCGCATGAACGCGGAGACGGTGAAGGCGCTGCGCACTCCCGAGGTCGTCGCGCGGCTGACCGACCTCGGCGCGGTGCCGGCGCCGAGCTCCCCCGAGCAGTTCGCGGGCATCCTGAAGCGCGACGGGGACCGCTGGGGCAGGCTGATCCGCGAAAAGAACATCCACGCGAACTGAGGACGCACGATGGCGACGGGAAGCGCGTTTCCGGAAAGCCGGCTCGAGTTCGGCGTGTTCGACTGGATCGAATGGTCGGACAGGCCCGCCGGAGAGATCTTCGAGCACAAGCTGAGAATCGCCGAAGCCGCCGAGCGCGCGGGCTTCTACGCCTGGCACGTCGCCGAGCACCAGGGCACGCCGCTGTCGATCGACGGCTCGCCCTCGCTGGTGCTCTCCGCGGCGATCCAGCGCACGAAGCGGCTGCGCCTCGGGGCGCTCACGTTCTGCCTGCCGTGGTACAACCCGTTCCGCTTCTACAACGAAATCTGCATGCTCGACCAGATGAGCGGAGGGCGAATCGAGCTCGGCGTCGGGCGCGGGGTGTCGCCGATCGAATCGGCCTACTTCGGCATGAAGAGCATCGACGAGTCGCGCGAGCGCTACCGCGAGACGCTCGACGTTTTCTTCGCCGCGTGCGGCGGAAAGACGCTCGACTTCGCCGGGAAGTACCACTCGTACCGGGACCTCGAGCTCTACATCCATCCCCGGCAGAGGCCCTACCCGCCGCTGTGGTTTCCGAGCAGCGACCGGAACTCGATCGAGTTCACCGCGAAGCACGGCTACAACACGGTTCTGAACACCACGGCGGAGGAGGCCGGCAGGCTGTACGCCCAGTACCGCGAGGTGTGGGTGAAGCACCGGAACGATCCCGGCCGGCACAACGCGCACGTTCCCGCGCCGAAGCTCGGCAAGTCCCAGCACGTGTTCGTCGCCGACGGCGACGCCGAGGCGAAGAAAGTCGGCGAGGCGGCGTACCGGGTGTGGAGCGAGCACCTGACTCACCTCACGAGGAAGCACGGGAAGCCCGACCTCCTGAACGTGAGCCCCCAGTCGCCCGCCGCCGTGACCCGGCTCGTCGCCGGCTCGCCCGCGGCGGTGACGCGCGAGCTCGCGGCGATCGTGCGCGAATCGGGAATCAACTACCTGATGCTGGTGTTTTCCTTCGGCGATCTCGCGCCGGAGCGCGCAATGCGCTCGATGGAGCTGTTCGTCGCCGAGGTGATGCCCGCGCTGCGCACGGGACGGACCTGAGGCTTGTCGCTCCTGCCGCCCCGGACTAACATAGCTTTTTCGTCGAGGAGGAATCGCTCATGGCCCAGGCGCTGAAGAAAGTCAAAGTCTCGATGATGAACGCGATCCACGACCTGCCGCTGCTGGTGGCGCGCGACGAGGGCTTCTTCCGCGACGAGGGGCTGGACGTCGAGATCCTGAAGACGCCGGGATCGGGCCAGCGCAACTCGGACCACCAGGCGCTGCGCGAGAACATCTTCGAGCGCACCATGGAGGCGCTCTACGACCAGGGGCAGTGCGACCAGTTCCGCATGTGCGAGTGGGGCGTGATGAAGCGCGCGGTCGAATCGGGCAAGACCGGCCACCGCCCGGCGAAGATCGTCGCGCTCGGCTCGGCGATGTCGACCTTCGCGATCGTCACCGATCCCAAGGCGAGGATCTACGAGCCCGAGCAGCTGAAGGACAAGCCGATCGCGGTGAGCCCCTACAACGGCTCGCACTTCACCACGCTCAAGCTCCTCGAGGGCTTCCTCAAGCGCGAGCAGATCAAGTGGACCTTCGCCGGCACGATGAAGGAGCGGCTGGACGCGCTCGACAGGGGCGAGGTCGCCGCGGCCAGCCTGATGGAGCCCTGGATCAGCATCGCCGAGAAGCGCGGGATGCGCGTGCTCATGGAATCGCACTCGACCCGCAGCGAGGCCGCGGGCGACGAGCTCGAAGGGCCCACGCTCGCGGCGATGTTCCGCGCCGAGGCCCGCGCCGCCGAGGCGATCGACCGCGATCCGCGCAAGCACTCGCGCTACCTCGTCGAGGAGGCGGGCGGCCTGCTCGACGCCAAGGAGCTCAAGCTCGAGCGCATCCTCAACGCGCCGCCCGTACCCTACACGCGCGAGCGCTTCGATCACACCTACCAGTGGACGCTCGGCTGGGGCCTGGTCCAGTCCGGCGCCACTTACGAGAACACCGTCGACAACCGCGCCTGGCAATAGCGGGGCGGCTTAGACCGGAGGCGGGCGCTCCGGTTCACCCGGCGCGGCCGATCCCGCGCCGCAGCACGCGCGACCTTGCGCGGCGCGCGGGCATGGTATCTACTACGTCCAGCCTGTCCTGGAGGGGACAAAGGCGGGCACATTCAACTGTCTGGAGGAGGAGTCATGGCTAACAGCATCTTTGCACGCCCGGCGTGCGCGGCGGGCGTCGCATCGCTCGTCGCCGCGCTCGGCGCGGGGCCGGCGGCGGCGAGGGTCGAGGGCGACAAGATCATCCTCGGCTCGGCGATCTCGATCACCGGCAAGTATTCCCAGGAGGGCAAGAACGCGAAGGACGGCTACGACTTCGCCGTCAAGCGCATCAACGACGCCGGCGGGGTCAAGGTCGGCGGCAAGACCTACAAGCTCGAGGTGAAGTACTACGACGACGAGTCGACGCCCGCGCGCACGGCGCAATTGCTCGAGCGCCTGATCAACCAGGACGGCATCAAGTTCGTCCTCGGGCCCTACGGCTCCGGGCCCACCAAGGCGGCGGCACCGGTGGTCGAGAAGTACAAGATCCCGATGGTCGAGGCCGAGGGCGCGTCGCGGTCCCTGTTCACGCAGGGCTACCGCTACATGTTCGCGGCGCTGTCGACTTCCGAGCAGTATCTCTCGCCGGTGATCGAGCTCGCGGCGCAGCTCGCCGAGAAGCACGGCAAGAAGCCGGGCGACCTCAGGGTCGCGATGTCGTTCGAGAACGACCCGTTCTCGCTCGACGTGCGCGCCGGGGTGCTGGACGAGATCAAGAAGTACGGCATGAAGGTCGTCGTCGACGACAAGATGCCGCGCGACCTGAGCGACGTGTCGGCGACCCTCACCAAGATCAAGGCGCTCAAGCCCGACGTGATCCTCGCCTCGGGGCACACCAAGGGCGCGATCACGGCGGCGCGCCAGATGAAGGAGATGAGCGTCAACGCGCCGATCGTCGCGCTGACCCATTGCGAGTCGGCCGATCTCACCGGGAAGGTCGGCAACGCCTCGGAGGGAATCCTCTGCCCGACGCAGTGGGCGGAGACGCTGAAGTACAGCGACCCGCTGTTCGGCACCGCGATGGACTACTACAAGTCGTTCATGAAGGCCCATCCCGAGTACAACGACGTCCCGTACCAGGTGGCGCAGGCCTCGGCCGTGATCCAGATCTGGGCCGATGCGTTCCGGCGCGCGCAGAGCTTCGACACGGAGAAGATCCGCGACACGCTGGCCGCGACCAACATGGACACCTTCTACGGGCACATCAAGTTCGCGCCGGAGGGCAACAACGTCGGCAAGCCGATGGTGCTGCGTCAGATCCAGGACCAGAAGTACGTGGTGGTGGCGCCGCTGAAGTACGCCGCCGAGCAGGTGGAGTTCCCGCGGGTCGTCGCGCAGAAGTAGCGGCCTTGCTTCGAGCGTGAAGTCGCGCCGGCCCCTTGGGGCCGGCGCGCGCCCGCCATGCTGGACAATCTGCAGATACTTCTCTCGCAGCCGGTCTTCAATCTCCAGCTGCTGCTGAACGGCCTGTCGGTGGGCGCCGTGTTCGCGCTCGTCGCCTACGGCCTGGGGCTGGTGTGGGGCGTCACCGCCATCAAGAACCTGGCGCAGGGCGACCTCGTCATGCTGGGCGGATTCCTCTCGTTCGAGCTCGCGCGGCACGGCGTGCATCCGATCGTCTCGCTCCTGCCCGTCTGCGCGATCATGTTCGGCTTCGGCTGGATCCTGTACAAGCTGGTCATCC
This sequence comes from Burkholderiales bacterium, assembly GCA_035280025.1. Classification (GTDB taxonomy): domain Bacteria; phylum Pseudomonadota; class Gammaproteobacteria; order Burkholderiales; family SG8-39; genus VBDM01. Next base: position 5,052 of record DATEGT010000056.1, read on the forward strand.
GGCGGGTGATCCAGCTGGATCTGTTCACCTCGCTCCTCGCGACCTTCGGACTGGCGATCACGCTGCAGCAGGCGCTCAACCTGATCTTCGGGCCCGAGGTGCGCACGGTCTCCTCGGGGTTCGGGCGGCTCGAGCTCGCCGGCGGCATGGTCGACATCACCGAGATCCGCATCATCGGCTTCGGCCTGTGTGTGCTGCTCGCCGCGGGCATGGTGATCTTCATGAAGACGAGCCGCGTCGGGCAGGCGATCCGCGCCACCGCGCAGGACCCGCGCGCGGCGCGGGTTCTCGGAGTCGACGCCGACCTGGTCTACGCGCTCACCTTCTCGATCAACGCCGCGATCTGCGGCGCGGCCGGCACCCTGATCGCGATGATCTGGGTGATCCAGCCTTTCTACGGAATCGCCTATTCGGTGCGCGCCTTCGTGATCGTCACGGCGGCGGGCCTGGGGAACCTCCCCGGCGTGATTCTCGCCGCGCTCGGCCTGGGCGTGCTCGAGCAGTACAGCGGATTCGTGTTCGGCGCGCAGTTCCAGCAGGCGACCATCGTGGGGCTGCTGCTCGCGATCCTGATCTGGCGGCAGCTCGCGCTGCTGCGCCACCGCAAGGCGCTCCAGTGAGCCGCCGCTCGCTCGCCCTGCACCTCGCGCTGCTCGCGGCGGGGGTCGCCGCGCCTTTCCTGTTTCCCGCGCACGCGGTGCAGTTCGCGGTGTTCTGGATCTTCGTCCTGTTCGCGCTCACCTGGGACACGATGGGCGGCCAGATGGGCTACAACTCGCTCGGCAACATCCTGTTCTTCGGGCTGGGGATGTACGTGTGCGCGGTGACGCAGATCGGCCTGGTCTACGACGTCGCCGAGTACACGGCCTCGAACGGCGCGATCAAGATCGACTTCACCGATGCCCAGTATTTCGCCGGTCTCGCGCTCGGCGTCGCCCTCGCAGCGGTGGTGCCCGTGGTGGTGGCCGCGGTGCTCTCCTGGGTGCTGTTCGGGCTGCGCGGCCCCTATTTCGCGATCGGCACGCTGGGCGTGGCGATCGCCGCGGCGGAGCTGACCAATGCCTGGACCTACGTCGGCGGCGGCGCCGGCATCGCGATGCCCGTCTTTCCCGGCGGCCCGGGCATGCGCGAGCGCTTCTTCTACGCGTGGTGCATGGCCGCCGCGGTCGCCTGCTATCTGTTCCTGCGCTGGCTGTACGGCACGCGCTTCAAGCTCGCGATCAACGCGATCCGCGACGACGAGGACAAGGCCGAGGCGCTCGGGCTGCACACCGGGCGCTACAAGATGGTCGCCTGGTCCGTGTCGGCTTTCTTTCTCGGGATCGCCGGAGCGCTGTTCGGCAACATGACCGGGTTCATCGAGCCCCTGGAGACCGCCTACCCGACGCTCACCTTCGGCATCTTCATGGTGGCGATGACGCTGCTCGGCGGCAAGGGAACGCTGTGGGGACCGGTGATCGGGGCGACCCTGTTCTACTCGCTGCGCGAGGTGACCTGGACCTACCTGCTCGGCTGGCAGTACGTGGCGCTCGGCGTGCTGATCATCGTCAACGTGGTGTATTTCCAGCAGGGCATTCTCGGCTGGCTGCGCCAGCGCGCGCCGCGCTGGTTCGAGGCGGAGCGGGAGCCGGCCGGGCCGTCCGGGCCGGGCGCCGGGGCATGAGCGCCGCGGTCATCGAGCTGCAGGGCGTATCGAAATCCTTCGGCGGCGTGGCCGCGAACCGCGCGGTGAGCCTCAGGGTCGAGCGCGGCATCACCGGGCTGATCGGCCCGAACGGCTCGGGCAAGACGACGCTCTTCAACTCGATCGTCGGCCAGCACCCGATCGATTCCGGCGCGATCCGCTTCGAGGGCCGCGAGATCTCGCGCCTGGGCGTGCAGGAGATCGCGCGGCTGGGGATGCTGCGCACCTTCCAGCAGACGCGGGTGTTCTCGAAGATGGACTGCGTGCAGAACCTCCTCATCGCCCTGCCGCACCGGCGCAGCGGCTGGCGCGACATGTTCCGACGCGGCTATCCGCGCGAGCTGATGGAGAGGGCCGAGCGCCTGCTCGAGTTCGTCGGCCTGCATTCCAAGCGGCGCCTTCCCGCCGGCTCGCTCTCCTTCGGGCAGCAGAAGCTGCTCGAGTTCGCGATGGCGCTGATGAACGAGCCCAAGGTCCTGCTGCTCGACGAGCCGACGGCGGGAATCAACCCGACGCTCATCAACGGGCTGATCGACCGCCTCAAGCGCGCCCACCGGGAGTTCGGCATCACGCTCTTCGTGATCGAGCACAACATGCGCGTCATCATGAATCTCGCCGAGCGCATCTACTGCATGGCGCACGGCGAGATCCTCGCGGAGGGGACTCCCGAGCAGATCAGGAACGACCGCCGCGTGATCAACGCCTACCTCGGGGCGCATTGATGCGGGCGGGGGAGGAGGCGCGCGAGAGCGGCTACCACGACGGCGGCGTCGACACCATCATCTCGGTCGACGAGGTCGCGCGCCAGGCCGAGGAGCTGCGCGCCGAGGTCCCGCCGCAGCGGCTGAAGGACCTCGCCCGCGGCGAGCCCCTCGTCTCGGTGGAGGGGCTGCGCGCGGGCTACGGCGCGATGGAGATCCTCCACGGCTTCACGCTGCACGTCGCGCGCGGCCAGTCGCTGTGCCTCATCGGTCCGAACGGCGCAGGGAAGTCGACCGTGCTGCATTCGATCTACGGATTCACCCGCATCGCCGGCGGCCGGGTGCTCGTCGGCGAGGGCGCTTCGCGGCGCGACGTGACGCAGCTGCGCCCGGAGCGCAAGCTCAGGGAGGCGCGCGTCGCCTACATCCTCCAGGACAAGTCGGTCTTTCCCGACATGACCGTCGAGGAGAACCTTCTGGTCGGGGGATTCCTGCTCGGGTCGCGCGCGAAGGCGAAGGCGGCGGCGGAGCGCGTCTTCGCCAGGTACGAGCGGCTCGCCGCGAGGCGCCGGCACCCCGCGCGCGTCCTCTCCGGCGGCGAGCGGCGGCTGCTCGAGATCTCGCGCGCGCTGGTGATGGATCCCGAGGTGCTGCTCGTCGACGAGCCCTCGATCGGCCTGGAGCCGCGCTTCATCGACATGGTGTTCGACATCCTCGGCGACCTGCAGCGCCGCGAGGGCAAGACCATCATCATGGTGGAGCAGAACGCGAGGAAAGGGCTGGAATTCGCCGATCTGGGCTACGTGCTCGTGTCGGGCGGCCTGGCGCTCGCCGGCACCGGGCGCGAGCTGCTCCAGAATCCCGAGGTGGGCCGGCTCTTCCTCGGCGGATGAGCGGCCGCGCCTCCGGGGCTAGAATCGGTTACCGTAACGCCACTCAAACGACCACAAGGAGGGACGCAATGCATCGAACGAGAACCTGGATCGCGCTCGCGGGGCTCGCGCTCGCAGCCGCCGCGCAGGCGCAGACCGTCAAGATCGGCTTCATCAGCAGCTACTCCGGCCTGAACGGCAACCTCGGCCCCTACATGGAGCGCGGCGCCCGCCTGTACCTGAAGGAGCACGCCAAGGAGCTGCCGCCGGGCGTAAACGTCGAATTCCTGATCCGCGACGACACCGGGCCCAACCCGGACAAGGCGAAGCAGCTCGCGCAGGAGCTGATCGTGCGCGACAAGGTGAACCTGCTCGCCGGCGTGATCTTCACGCCGAACGCGATGGCGATCGCGCCGCTCGCGACCGAGGCCAAGGTGCCCTTCGTCATCATGAACGCGGGAACCGCGGTGATCACCACGCGCTCGCCCTACATCGCGCGCCTGTCGTTCACCCTGTGGCAATCCTGCTATCCGCTCGGCCAGTGGGCGGCGAAGAAGCACTGGCGCGTCTATACGCTGGTGAGCGATTTCGGCCCCGGGCACGACTGCGAGGACGCCATCGTCAGGGCGACCAAGGAGGGGGGCGGCGAGGTGGCGGGCACGGTCCGCGTTCCGCTCCAGAACCCCGATTTCGTTCCCTACATGCAGCGCGTCAAGGACGCGAAGCCCGACGCGCTCGCGGTGTTCATCCCGGCGGGCAAGACCGCGACCGCGGTGCTCAAGGCCTTCGGCGACCTCGGCCTCGCCAAGGCCGGGGTGAAGCTGATCGGGCCGGGCGACGTCACCACCGACGAGGAGCTGGAGAACATGGGCGATGCGGCGCTCGGCGTGCTCACCGTGCATCATTACTCCGCCGGAGCGACGCGACCCGCCAACCAGGCCTTCCTCGCCGCGTGGAAGCGAGACTACGGCAAGGACATGCCCCTCCCCAACTTCGTCGCGGTCGGCGGCTGGGACGGGATGGCGGCGATCGTCTACGCGATCAAGGAGCAGAAGGGCAAGATCGATCCGGACCGCACCATGGAGCTGCTCAAGCACTTCAAGGAGCCGGACAGCCCGCGCGGGCCGATTTCGATCGACCCGGCGACGCGCGACATCGTGCAGCCGGAGTACCTGCGCGAAGTGCGGCGCGTCGGCGGCAAGCTCGCCAACGTCGAGATCGAGACCCTCGGGACCGCGGTGAAGGATCCCTGGAAGGAGCTGAACAAGAAGTAATCCCCGACGCTTCGCGCGGGATTACTTCGGCGCGATGGAGCCGACGCAAGCGCGGCTCATCGCGCCGTTCTTTTCCTACATCTTCAGCAGCCGTCTGCAGTTCCCCGAGAGGATCTTGACCCGGTCCTCTAGGCTCAAAGGAAGGTCTTCCATCCACTTCGCTCCCGGCGGGTTGGGCACGAAGGGGTAGTCGACCGAGAACAGGATCCGGTCGACGCCCATTTCCATCATGCAGCACATCAGCGCCGGCGTGCTGAAGTTCCCGCTGGTGGTGATCCAGAAGTGCCGGTTGAAGGTCTCGCGGAAGGTGCTCGGCTGGCCGCCGCGCGACAGGCACATGTCGATGCGCCATGCGGAGAAGGGCAGCGATTCGCCGAGGTGCCCGAGGATGATCTTCAGGCCCGGGTATTTCTCGAACACGCCCGAGAGCACCATGCGCACGCCCTGCGTCGCGGTCTCCACGGTGTAGCCCCACGCGGCGGCCTGCAGCTGCGGATAGCGGTCGAGATAGTCGCGGTAATAGGCATCGACCACCGCCTTCACCGGGATCGACGGGTGGAGATACAGCGGCACGTCGAGCGCCTGCGCGCGCTCGAAGATCGGCCAGAAGCGCCGGTCGTCGAAGAACACGCCGTTCGTCGGCCCGTGCACCATCGCGCCCTTGAAGCCCAGCTTGTCCACGGCGCGCTCGAGCTCGTCGGCCGCCGCCTTGGGGTCGGCGGTCGGCAGCGCGGCGAAGCCCGCGAAGCGGTCCGGGTGGGCGCGCACCGTCTCGTGTAGGCGGTCGTTGGCGCGCTTCGCGAGCGGGACCGCGGTCGCCGCGTCCAGCCGCTGTGTCGAGGGCGCGGCGTGCGAGAGCACCTGCACGTCGATGCCCGCGTCGTCCATCTCCTTGATGCGCAGCGCGCCGAGGTCGTTGAGCCGCTTGACCAGCTCCGGGTTGCGGGACTCGCCGGGCTCGAAATGCTTCGAGACCTCGGTGTCCCAGTAGTGCTCTTCCAGGGCGATGACTTCGAGCTTGTTCTTGCTTGCCATGAATGCGATGTCTCCGGAAAAAAATCTATGCGGTCTTCGCGTACTTGCCCGTGAGCTGCGGCGTGCGCCCCGGCAGTCCCTTCTGCTCGTGCTCCAGGCGCGTGTCGCGGCCCCAGGTGCGCTTGAGCTTGTCGCGCACCTTCACGCGCAGGCGCCCAACGCTCTCGACCTCGAGCTCGACGCGGTCGCCGTCCTGCAAGGCCGACAGGCCGCGGTGGTTGGTGCCGGTGGCGAGCACGTCGCCCGGCCCGAGGGCGTGGATCGACGAGACCCACTCGATGCAGCGCGGGATGTCGTGCGCCATGTCGCTGGTGTTGAAGTTCTGCTTGAGCACGCCGTTCACCCACAGCCGGATCTGCAGCTTGCGGGGGTCACGGATCTCGTCCGCGGTCACGAGGAAAGGCCCCATCGGCGCGAAAGTATCGCGCGACTTCGCCTGGTAGAACACGTTTCCCGGAGGCGGCAGGTCGCGCGCCGAGCCGTCGATGAAACAGGTGTAGCCGAACACGTGTTTCATCGCCTGCGCCGCCTTGACGTGGCTCGCCCGCCTGCCGATGACCACGGCGACCTCGGCCTCGCCCTCGAAGATCGCGGCGGGCACGTCGGGCAGCACCATGGTGTCGCCGTCGCCGATGACCGCGTACGGCGACTTGTGAAAGGCGTTGATCGGGGCGGGCTCGGGGCGCGTCCCGTCCTCCATGTAGTTCACCGCCATGCAGTCGAT
>DATEGT010000057.1:0-10611 GCA_035280025.1 Burkholderiales bacterium
TCGCGGGGCTCGCCGCAGCCGCCGGCACGGGCCGCGCGGGCGCGACGCAGATGCTGACCTCGCAGGCGCGGGGGTCCGCGCACGGGCCGGTCGCGATGGGATCGGCCGGAGGCGGCGCCGGGATGCCTTCGCCCGGCGCGCCGGCGATGGCCGGAATGGGCGCGATGGACCCGGCGATGATGCAGAAAGCGATGGAGATGATGCAGCAGCAGGGCCGCCAGATGAGCCCCGAGCAGCAGGCGATGATGCAGAAGATGATGGCGCAGATGCAGGGCGCGACGTCGCAGCCGCTGTCGCGCACCGAGACCGCGGCGGTGTTCGACGAGCTCGCCGACATCGGCATGATCAACGACAAGATGCGCAGCGAGGCCAAGGATTGCATCGCGCTCGCCCCGCCGGGATCCGGGGATCAGCTCGGCGCCGCCGGCGCCATGCTCAAGAACACCGTGATCCCCGCGGCGCAACAGGCGAAGGAGCGCATGGCCGCCGCGACGCCCGAGGAGCAGCAGCAGCTCGCCGACGGGATGGTCGAGGCGCTGAACTCCGCCTCGCCGGAAGACCGCAAGGCGTTCTTCGACGGCCTCGGACTGGGATTCTTTCCGCCCGCGGTGGTCGAGCAGGTGCGCGCGCGGGTGAAGCCGTGAAGCCGGGGCCCGCCTAGGGCAGCAACCCGAACACGCTCAGCTCGGTCTGCGTTCCGAGGTAGACCCTGCCGTTCGCGACGGTCGGCACCACGAACTTGACCGCGCGGCCGGCGGCGCCCGCGCCGGCCGTCGCGGGGCTGGAGAACAGCTTCGTCAGAGTCGCCGCGTCGTAGGCGAAGAGCACGGCCGGCGCCGATGTCCCGCCGTTGCCGGTGCCGTTCGCATGGCTGTTCACCGCCCACACGATGCCGTTCGTCGCGCCCGAGGACGACACGGCCGGCGACGCTCCCGGATGGCCGAACGTGTCGCCCGCCTGCAGCGGCGGCGTGGCGATGACGGCGTTGGAAATCGTATACTTCTTCAGCTTGTCGCCGATCGCGACCACGTAGATGTTCCCCTGCCAGTACGCCGGCGTGGAGAAAATCCCCTGGTCGAGGCAGCCGGAGCTGCAGGACTTCACCGACACCTCCTGGACGACCTGGTCGGTGCCGTTGAAGCCGCTCATGGCGTTCCGGTCGATCAGGTACAGCACGCCGATCTTGTCCCCGCCGAGGAGAAGCTGCTGATGCATCGCGGACCCCACGGAGTCCGGCAGCACCACGGCGCCGCCCGAGCCCACGTCCCAGTCGTTCGAATTGAGCAGGCCCTCGTTCGACGGCGTGAAGAAATCGAGCACGCTCAATCCGCTCGCGGTGCCGAGCTTCAGGAAGGTGTCGCCGTAGTTCGGGTGAGCGGCGGTGGGGTCGAAGTCCCCGTTTCCGGTGATCACGTAGATATTCCCGGCCGCATCCGCGGCGGGTCCCGCTCCCGACTGCCAGATCCCGCCGAGACCGCCGTCCGGCGTCGTGTTGAAGAGGACCGGCGCCTGGCCGAGATTCGACGCGTGGTAGCCGATCACCCAGCCGTGATAGGGCGTGATGTCCCCGTGCGACGCCCAGGCGATGTAGACCATGCCGTTCAGCAACAGCAGCCCCGGGCGCTGGTTCTCGCGCAACGCGCAGAAAGGCACCCGGCCCGCGCCCGCCGAGCAGCCCGCGCTCTGGTCGCCGGTATCTCCGCTCCCGGCAACGGTGAGCGTCTCGCCGATTTCCGCCGGGCCGCTGAATTTTTCGGCGCCGTCGACGAGATTCAGCGCGTGCAGGCGCTGGTGGTAGCCGTCGGATTCGCTGGTCTTGCTCACCACGTAGAGTGTGCCCGTGACCGGATCGATGACCGGCGTGCCCGTGATGCCGATCTTGGTGTTGATGTCTCCCGCCTCCCCGGTGTCATTGGGATCGACGGGACTGCCGCCGTTCAGCAGGCTGACCTTCCAGCGCTGCACGCACGGCGCGGCGTCCGCGTCGAAGGCGTAGACGCTGTCGTTCTGGGTGGCGACGAAAACGGTGTTGTGCTTGCCCCCGGCGATCTGCAGGTTCGCGACGTAGAGCGGCTGGGCGTAGAGCTCCGCATCCACGGCGCAGGAGAACAGCTTGCCGAAGGTCGAGGCGCTCACGTTGCCCGGGGTCAGCGCGTATTCCTGGAGGTTCTGCCCGGTCCGCTGGGAGTCGTAGCGCTGCGTGAACACGCCGGCGAGATCGGTGACGCCGATGGTCGCGCTCGCCGACTTGCTGGCGTCCGCGACGCTGGTCGCGGTGATGGTGAACGAGCCGGCAACGGACGACGAGAACGTCGCGGACGTGGCGCTCGCGCCGGAAAGGGTTCCGCCGGACGAGGTCCAGGTCACGCCCGCGCTTCCGACATCGTTGCTCACGGTGGCCGCGAGCGCGAGCGTCTGGGACAGGGTCAGCCCTCCCCGCCGCGGCGTGATGCCGACGCTGATCGGGCTCGACGACGGGGTCGACGCGATGGCGACGCTCGAGTAGCTTCCGAGATTCCCGGCGGCGTCCGCGGCACGCACGCGGTAGGAGTAGGACGTCGAGGCCGCGAGGCCGGTGTTGGCGAACGACGTCGCCGACGGCGTCGCGATCTCCGCGAAATTCGAGCAGCCCGCGCCCGCGCAGCTTTCGACGTGATAGCCGGTGACGCCGACGTTGTCGGTCGCCGCGGCCCAGGCGAGATTGATCTGCGTCGAGGATACCGGGGTTGCCGTCAGGCCGCCCGGTGCGCCCGGCGGCGTGGTGTCCGGCGTCGATGCCGTGGCGACGTTTGAGTAGATTCCGAGATTCCCGGCGGCGTCGGCCGCGCGCACGCGGTAGGAATACGAGGTGCCCGCCGCAAGCCCGGTGTTGCTGAAGGACGTTCCAGCGGGGGCGGCGATCTGGGCGAAGTTCGAGCAGCCGGCGCCGGCGCAGCGCTCCACGCGGTAGCCGCTGACGCCGACATTGTCGGTCGCGGCCGTCCAGGCGAGGTCGATCTGCGCCTGGGAGAAGGCGGTCGCGGTGAGATTGGCGGGCGCTCCCGGGGGCGTCGCGTCCGGCGTCGATGCCGTGGCGATGTTGGAGTAGCTTCCGAGGTTGCCCGCGGCGTCGACCGCGCGGACGCGGTACGAGTACGGGGTGCCCGCTGCCAGCCCCGTGTTGCTGAACGAGGTGCCCGAGGGCGCGGCGATCTGCGCGAAATTCGAGCAGCCCGCGCCCGCGCAGCTCTCCACGCGGTAGCCGGTCACGCCGACGTTGTCGGTCGCCGCAACCCAGGCGAGATTGATCTGCGTCTCGGAGATGGCCGTCGCCGTCAGGTTCGCCGGCGCCGTCGGGGGCGTCGTGTCCGGAGTCGATGCCGCGGCGATGTTGGAGTAGGGTCCGAGATTTCCGGCGGCGTCTACCGCGCGCACGCGGTACGAGTGGGAGCTGCCCGCCGCCAGCCCCGTGTTGCTGAACGCGGCGCCCGCGGGCGCGGCGATCTGCACGAAGTTCGAGCAGCCCGCGCCGGAGCAGCTCTCCACGCGGTAGCCGGCGACTCCGACGTTGTCGGTCGCCGCGCTCCAGGCGAGATCGATCTGCGTCTGGGAGGACGCGGTCGCCGTGAGGTTCGAGGGCGCGCCAGGGGGCGTCGTGTCCGGAGTCGATGCCGTGGCGATGTTGGAATAGCTTCCCAGGTTTCCCGCGGCGTCGACCGCGCGCACGCGGTAGGAGTAGCTGTTCCCCGGCGTCAGTCCGGTGCTGCCGAACGACGTCCCCGCGGGCGCCGCGATCTGCGCGAAGTTCGAGCAGCCCGCGCCCGCGCAGCTCTCCAGGCGGTAGCCCGTCACCCCGACGTTGTCGGTCGCCGCCGCCCAGGCGAGGTTGATTTGCGTCGACGAGGCCGCGGTGGCGGTGAGCCCGGAGGGAGCGCTCGGGGGCGTCGTGTCCGGCGGGGGCGGCGGCGCGGCGTTCGTCGATGCCGTCGCGATGGCGGAGTAGCTTCCCAGGTTGCCCGCCGCGTCCACCGCCCGCACCCGGTACGAGTAGGCGGTGGCCGCCGCGAGGCCCGTGTTGCCGAACGAGGTGCCCGTCGGGGTCGCGATCGGCGTGAAGCTCGAGCAGCCCGCGCCGGCGCAGCTCTCCAGGCTGTAGCCCGTGACGCCGACGTTGTCGGTCGCCGCGCTCCAGCCGAGGTCGATCTCGGAAGCAGAAGCGGCGGTGGCGGTGAGGCTCGCGGGCGCGCTCGGCGGCGTCGTGTCCGGAGGCGGCGGCGCGGCCGGCGTCGAAGCCGCGGCGACGCTGGAATAGCTTCCGAGATTTCCGGTCGCATCGACGGCGCGCACGCGGTAGGAGTACGAGGTGGACGCCGCGAGGCCCGTGTTGCTGAACGAGGTGCCCGCGGGCGCCGCGATCTGCACGAAGTTCGAGCAGCCCGCGCCCGCGCAGCTTTCCAGGCGGTAGCCCGTCACTCCGACGTCGTCGGTCGCCGCGGTCCAGGCGAGGTCGATCTCCGCGAAGGACGCCGGAGTGGCCGTGAGGCCGGCCGGCGCGCTCGGCGCCGTCGTATCCTGAGCGGAAGGCTGCTCCGCACCGACGGTCACCGTCGAGGTCTTCTGGCAGCCCGCCAGAGCGAGGATCGTTGCGAGGCAGAGGCGGCCGAGATGCGGTCTCGCCTCGAAGACGATGTTCAATCGCACGGCTTCTCCTCTCCCCCGGGCGCAAAGCTACCACGGAAGCCATCGCGCAACCACCGCGACGGCGCCGGGAGTGGACGGCCGCGTCTACTCTGTCACGTTTCCTTGACGCGAGCTTCACGCGCGGCAACTGTCGCCGGGAAGCGACACGCCGAATTTCATCGGCAAGGAAGCGCGACGCGGGACCCGGCCTATTTCACGGGCGCATCCGGCGCGAGCCGGAAATCCGGGCTCCAGCCGAGCAGGCGCCGGGCTTTCTCGCAGGACACGAGGCCCTTCTCCTCGGCGATGTTGAAGACTCCGGTCTGCGCGGCATCGACCGCAAGCAGCGCCGCCCGCGCGGCGGCGTCCACGTGGACCGGGACGCGGCCCCCTTGCGCCGTGTTCCAGGTTCCCGGCCCGTAGAGCTGGCCGTAGCGCAGCACCACGCCCACGAGCGGCGGCGATTCGAGCGTCAGGCGCTCGAGCGCGACGACGCCGGCGAGGCTGATCGCCGCGGCGCCCGTGGCGTCGCGATCGAGCGGATCGCCTTCCGCGTGCGGCTCCGGCCCCTTCGCGTACATCCAGGCGATGCTCTGCGCGACGAACCGGCGCGCGCCGCAGGCGATCGCGGCCACGACCAGGTTGCGCGTGCCCTCCTTCCGGAGGCGCGCGTTCGCCTCGAGCACGCTGCCGGGGATCGGTCCGGAAGCGACCTTGGCGAGATCGGTCAGCTGGTGGATCACCGCCTCGGGGCGCGCCACTTTCACGGCCACCGACAGGGCGTCCCGGTCGAACACGTCGACGACCACCGGGGTCGCGCCCGCCGCCTCGAGCGCCGCGGCCCGTTCCTTCGAGCGCGTCGTGCCCCAGACCTCGTGGCCGGCGCGGACGAGCTGCGGGACGAGGCTTCTTCCGACCGCGCCGGCGGCCCCGGCGAGAAAGATCCGCGCCATCGGGGGCGCGGCTAGGCGCGCCTGAGCTGCGCGCCGCCCTTGCGCCCGTTGCGCGGCAGGGCGAGCTTGCGTCCGTCTCGCAGCATCTTTCCGCATTCCTCCGCGCCGGTGGGCGTGGCGAACAGGTAGCCCTGCATCTCGTCGCAGCCGTTCACCTTCAGGAAGGAGAGCTGGTCGACGGTCTCGACGCCCTCGGCGACCACCTTGAGCCTCAGGTTCTGAGCGAGGTGGATGATCGCGCGCGTCAGCGTCGCGCCGTTGGCGTCGGTCGATATGTCGTGGACGAAGCTGCGGTCGATCTTCAGCGTGTCGATCGGGAAGCGCTTGAGGTATCCCAGGCTCGAGTACCCGGTGCCGAAGTCGTCCATCGAAAGCTTGACGCCGGACTCCTTCAGGCGCGCGAGCGTGCGTGCGGCTCCCTCGGGGTCGTGCATCAGCAGCGACTCGGTGATCTCGAACTCGATCAGCTCGGGGTCCACGCCCATCTCGCCCAGCACCTTGTGCACCGCGTCGCTCAGGTTCTTCTGCTCGAACTGCCGCGCCGAGAGGTTCACCGAGACCGGCGGCACCTTCAGGCCTTCCGTCTGCCACGCCCTGATCTGCGCGCAGGCCGAGCGCAGGACCCATTCGCCGACGGGGACGATCAGGCCCGTATCCTCGAGCACCGGGATGAACTCGGCAGGCGGCACCAGCCCCTTCTCCGGACGCTGCCATCGCAGCAGCGCCTCGAAGCCGCAGATCTTCCCGGTGGCGAGATGAGCCTTGGGCTGGAACACGAGCCGGAACTCGCCGCGCTCGAGCGCCCGGCGCAGCGAAGCTTCCATCTGCACGCGGTGCAGCGCCCGCTGGTTCATGTCGCGCGTGAAGTACTGGTAGTTGTTGCGCCCCTGCTCCTTCGCGCGGTACATCGCCGCATCGGCGCTCATGATGAGCGCCTCGGCGCTGTCGCTGTCCGCCGGGTACAGCGTGATGCCGATGCTCGCGGAGACGTAGGTCTCCTTGCCGTCGAGATCGAAAGGCTGCCGGAGGACGTCGATGATCTTCTGCGCGACCAGCCCCGCGTCGGAGGGTATCGACAGCTCGGAGAGGATCGCGGCGAACTCGTCGCCTCCGAGCCGGCCCACCGTGTCGCTGCCGCGGATGCATCCCCGCAGGCGCTCGGCCGCCAGCTTCAGCAGCTTGTCGCCCGCGCTGTGCCCCTGCGTGTCGTTCACCAGCTTGAAGCGGTCCAGGTCGATGAACAGCACCGCCATCGGCCAGTCGTTGCGCCTGGCGAGCGCCATCGCCTGCACCAGGCGGTCCTGGAAGAGATTGCGGTTGGGGAGGCCGGTGAGCGCGTCGAACTGCGCCAGGTATGCGACCTTCTCCTCGATCGCCAGCCTCGCGCGGATGTCGCGCGAGATCGCGGCGATGATGTGCGTGTTCCCCGAGCGCAGCACGTGCCGCGTCGATTCGAACGGCAGCTTGGTGCCGTCCTTGCACGTGTACTGGCTCTTCATCCCGCTGGGCACCATGTCCACTTCGCCGGCGGGGCGCGCGATCAGCGCGTCGTAGTCGCGCTCCAGCTCCTCGCGCGGCACCGGAAGCACGTCCTGCGGCCCCATCTTGAGCAGCTCTTCCCTCGTGTATCCGAGCAGGCGGCACGCGGTCTCGTTCACGTCGACGAAGCGCATGCTCGCGCGGTCGATGAGGACGATCATGTCGGCGGAGTTGTCCATGGCGACGCGGAAGCGCCGCAGGTCCTCCTCGGTGCGGCGGCGCTCGGTGACGTCCCGCACCACCGCGATGATCAGGTAGTTTCCGTGCGACTGGATCGCGCGGCGGAACGCCTCCACCGGGAAGCTGTGGCCGTCCTTGTGCTGGTACCAGCCGTCGACGGTGTCGCCCTCCCCGCCCGCGATGAGATTCCGGTAGACCGCGGCCAGCTCCTCGCGCGGCACGCCGATGATTTCCTGCGGGGTACGCGCGAGCAGCTCTTCGCGGGTATAGCCCAGCTTGCGGCACGCGGTGTCGTTGAGGTCGATCACGCTCATGCGCACCGGATCGATGAGCCAGATCATGTCCTCGGAGGCGTTCATGGCCGCGCGGAAGCGGCGCAGCTCGTCCTCGCCCTCCTGGCGGCTCAGGAACTGGCCGAGCGTGTTGCCGATGACGCGCACCGCCTGCAGCAGGCGCGCGTCGGGCTCACGCACCTCGCGGCTGTTGAACGCCATGACGCCCAGCGGCTTTCCCTGGAACGCGACCGGGAAGAAGAACGCCCCGTGCATTCCCGCGGCGGCGCCGAAGCCCCTGCGCTCGACCCGCGGATCGGTGTCGGTGTCCGCGGACCATTGGGGCTCGCGCAGCTTGAACGTCCAGCCCACGAGGCCGCGCCCCGGCGTGTAGGTCAGCTCGCGCGACCGGGCGATGAAGCCGTCCATGCGCTCCCCGGGCTTGCTCCAGAATTCGTGGAAGTGGAGCACGCCCTCGGCCTCGTCCCAGCGGAAGAAGCGCGCGCAATCCCAGTCCTCGGTCTCGCAGATCGGCCGCATCACCGCCTTCAGCCCCTCGGACGCGCTGCGGGCGTCGGCCAGGGCGCGCGCGACCGCGTGCTCGAGCTTGAGCAGGGTCTCGTCGCGCTTGCGCGCGGTGATGTCCTTTCCGATCCCGCGGTATCCCGTGAATGCGCCGGATTCGTCGAACACCGGCTCGCCGCTGACGCTGACCCAGACCTTGCGGCCGGACTCGTCCAGCCTGCACAGCTCGAGGTCCTGGAAGGGCTTGCGCGCGTCGAGCACCGCGCGGTGGTCCGCCCAGTCCGCCTCGCTCATGTTGGTGTACTCGAAATCCCAGCGCCGCTTGCCGATCGCCTCGCCGCGCCGCATCGCCATCCAGCTGGGCCCGCCGCCGGAGGCGGAGATGAAGCGGTACTCCGTGTCCTGCTCCCAGTACATGTCCGAGGCGAGCCCGGTGAGGCCGCGGAAGCGCGCCTCGCTCCGGCCCAGCGCGCTTTCCACGACCTCTTCGCGCTTGAGCTTGGCGAGCAGCGCGGCGCCGAACCACAGCACCACGATCGAGAGGAATCCTCCGGCCGCGACGTAGATCCGGCGCTCGTCGCGGTGCTCGGCCAGCACGGTGTCGACCGACTGGCCGATCACCGAGTAGAAAGGGTAGCCGCCCACCCGCTCGAAGCTGAAGATGCGCTCGACGCCGTCCAGCCCCCCTTCGCGGACTTCGCTCGCGCCCTGCGGAAGGGGCGGCAGCTTGCTGCCGGGAAGGCGGCCGCGCAGGTCGGGCCAGCTCAGGAGCAGCGTGTCGTCCAGCCGCCGCAGGCCCACGAGGCCCCTCGGCCCGAGCCGCAGGCCCTCGTACACTCGGGTCAGGCTGTCGACCGCGACCGAGAGCACGAGCACGCCGGAGAATCCACCCCGCGCGTCGAGGATCGGCCTTGAGAAAGGGATCAGCACGGTGCCGGTCAGCTCGTCCTTCGCGGGATCGCCGATGCGCAGCTCGTCCGCCGGATTGCTCCGGTGATACACGAAGTAGTCCTGCTTCCCGTGATAGTCGCTCACCTGGGCGAGGCTCGTGTAGGCGAGACGGCCCCGGGCGTCGATCACCGCGATGCGCACCGGGAAAGTGTCCTTGCGGAGATCCTTCTCGAGCGTCACGGTCGCGGCGAGGCTGCGCGGATCCCTGAGCCAGCGCGCCCGCAGGCGCCGCAGCAGCAGATCGGTGTCCTCGACGTAGGTGGAGAAATGGCCCGCCACCACCCCGGCGATGTTCTCTCCCTGCTGGATGGCGACGCCCAGCGCCTGCTCGCGCTCCTTCGCGAGCTGGTAGACCACGGCCGCCCAAATGAGGACCACGATGAAGCCGACTGCCGCCATCAGCTGGAGGCGCAGCTTGCGGATGGGTATCGAACTCATCGGAGCGGCGGGCGGATCCCCTTGAGGAACGCGTCCACGTTATGCCTCGCGGGGGAGGCCGTCAACCGAATAGGTCCTGCCCTCGCGCAGCGGCGCGCGGGGAGAGATCCCCGAGGTGCGGCCTTCGAAAATCGCTACTCCGCCTTCGCCCCCGACGCGATCACCACCTTCGCCCATTTCGCCGTCTCGGCGGCGATGACCTTGCCGAAATCCTCCGGCGAGCCCGCGATCGGCTTGCCGCCGAGCTCGGTGAAGCGCTTGAGCATCCCGGGGTCGGAGAACGCGGCGTTCACCGCCGCGTTGATTCTCTCGATCGCCTCGCGCGGCGAGCCCTTGGGCATGCCCAGCCCGAACCACGCCGTGGCCTCGTAGCCGGGCACGGTCTCGGCCACCGTCGGCACGTCAGGCAGCTGCGGCGAGCGCTCGGCCGAGGTCACCCCGAGCGCGCGCAGCTTGCCGCCCTTGATGTGCCCGATCGACGCCGGCAGGTTGTCGAACATCACGTGCACGACGCCGGGAATGAGGTCGACGAACGCCGGCCCCGAGCCCTTGTACGGAACGTGCAGCATGTTGCAGCCGGTCATGGTCTTGAACAGCTCGCCCGAGAGATGCACCGAGGTGCCGCTGCCCGAAGAGGCCATGTTGATCTTGCCGGGATTGGCCTTGCAGTAGGCGATGAACTCGGCGACCGTCTTCGCGGGGAACGATACCGTCACCTCCATCACGTTCGGCACGCGGATCAGGCCCGCGACCGGAGCGATGTCGCGGATGAAATTGAACGGCAGGTTCCTGTAGAGCGTCGCGTTGATGCCGTTCGCGGGATTGACGAGGAACATCGTGTATCCGTCTGGCGCCGACTTGACGGCGAACTCCACGCCGATGTTGTTCCCTCCGCCGGGCTTGTTCTCGACCACGAACGGCTGTCCCAGCTTCTCCTGCAGCCACCCCGAGATGAGGCGCGCGAGCAGGTCGGTGCTGCCCCCGGGCGGGTACGAGACGATCGTCTTGACCGGGTGGACCGGGTACTCGGCGGCGGCGATGCCGCTCATGACGAGCAGCAGCGCGAACGCGGCGAAACGGGCGGTGCGGTGCAT
>DATEGT010000058.1:0-2874 GCA_035280025.1 Burkholderiales bacterium
CCCTTCAGCACGACGAAGGCGACCAGCGCCTCGCCGGTCAGCTCGTCGGGGCGGCCGACCACCGCCGCCTCGGCGACGAGCTTGGCGTTCGCCACCAGCGCCGATTCGACTTCCATGGTGCCCAGACGGTGCCCCGAGACGTTCAGCACGTCGTCGATGCGGCCGACGATGCGGAAATAGCCGTCCTTGTCGATGCTCGCGCCGTCGCCCGCGAGGTAGAACCTGCCCTGGAAGTCCTCCGGCCAATAGGTCTTCCTGTAGCGCTCCGGATCGCCCCAGATCGTGCGCAGCATCGAGGGCCAGGGTTTCTTGATCACCAGGATCCCGCCCTTGCCCTTTCCGACCGAGTGGCCGGTTTCGTCCACCACGTCGGCGGAGATGCCGGGGAGCGGCAGCGTCGCCGATCCCGGCTTGGTCGCGGTCACGCCCGGCAGCGGCGTGATCATGTGGCCGCCCGTCTCGGTCTGCCACCAGGTATCGACGATCGGGCAGCGCTTGCCGCCGACGGTCTCGTGATACCACATCCACGCTTCGGGATTGATCGGCTCGCCCACCGTGCCGAGGATGCGCAGCGACCTGAGGTCGTATTTCTTCGGCAGGTCGCCGCCCGCCTTGATGAGCGAGCGGATCGCCGTGGGCGCGGTGTAGAACACCGTCACCTTGTGGTCCTGGATCATCTTCCAGAAGCGGCCGGCGTCCGGGTAGACAGGCACGCCCTCGAAAACGATCTCGGTGGCGCCGACCGCGAGCGGCCCGTAGGTGCAGTAGCTGTGGCCCGTCACCCAGCCCACGTCGGCGGTGCACCAGAAGACGTCCGCCGGCTTGTGGTCGAAAACCCATTTCATCGTCAGCGCGCACATCAGGAGGTAGCCGCCCGTCGAGTGCTGCACGCCTTTGGGCTTTCCGGTCGACCCGGAGGTATACAGGATGAAGAGCGGGTGCTCAGCGTTCACCCAGGTCGGCTCGCAGCTGTCGGCCTGGCCCTTCACCGCGTCCTCCCACCATTGGTCGCGAGGCGGCTGCATCGCGACCTGGGTGCCGGTGCGCTTGTAGACGATCACGTTCTTCACGCCCTCGCAGCCGCCCATGGCAAAGGCCTCGTCGATCGCGGGCTTGAGCGGGATTTCCCTCCCCCCGCGCATCTGCCCGTCAGCGGTGATCACGGCGACCGCGCCCGCATCGATGATGCGCTCCTGCACGCTCTTCGCCGAGAAGCCGCCGAACACGACCGAGTGCGTCGCGGCGATGCGCGCGCAGGCTTGCATTGCGACCACCGCCTCGATCGACATCGGCATGTAGATCAGGACGCGCTCGCCCGGCTTGATGCCGAGCGACTTGAGCGCGTTCGCGAACTGGCAGACCTTGTGGTAGAGCTGCCTGTAGGTGATCCGGGTGACCTTGCCGTCGTCGGCCTCGAAGATGATGGCGGTCTTGTCGCCTTGCGTCTTCAGATGCCGGTCGAGGCAGTTGTACGACGCGTTCAGCTCTCCGTCGTAGAACCACTTGTAGAAAGGCGCCTTGGATGCGTCGAGCGTCTTGGTGAAGGGCTTGTGCCAGGCGAGGTTCTCGCGCGCCTGCCTCGCCCAGAAGCCCTCGAAGTCGCGGCTCGCCTCGTCGCACAGGGCCTGGTAGGCGGCCATGCCCGAGACGTTCGCCTGCTTGACGAACTCAGGCGACGGCGGGAACAGGCGGTCTTCTTGGAGCACCGACTCGATCGTTGCTGCGGCCATGCGGAACCTCCTGGGGATATTCCGGGGAAAGTCTACCGGCGGCCCCGGTGTCCCGCAACCGAAAACGGGCCTTATACTTAGCCCCCATGACAACGATCAAGCAGGAAGACCTCGTTCAGAGCGTCGCCGACGCGCTGCAATACATCAGCTACTACCACCCGCGCGACTACGTGAAGCACCTCGCGCGCGCCTACGACCGCGAACAGTCGCCCGCCGCCCGGGACGCGATCGCGCAGATTCTCACCAATTCGCGCCTGTGCGCGGAGGGGCACCGTCCGATCTGCCAGGACACGGGCATCGTCAACGTATTCCTGAGGATCGGCATGGACCTGCGCCTCGAGGGCTTCGGGGGCTCGGTCGCCGACGCGGTGAACGAAGGCGTGCGGCGCGCCTACCTGGACCCGGACAACAAGCTGCGCGCCTCGATCCTCGAGGATCCGCAGTTCACCCGCAGGAACACGAAAGACAACACGCCGGCGGTGGTGAGCATGGAGCTCGTGCCGGGGAAGACGGTCGAGGTCGACGTCGCTGCGAAAGGCGGAGGGTCGGAAGCGAAGGCGAAGTTCGCCATGCTCAACCCGTCCGATTCGGTCGTCGAATGGGTGTTGAAGACCGTGCCCACCATGGGCGCCGGCTGGTGCCCGCCGGGAATGCTCGGGATCGGCATCGGCGGCACCGCGGAGAAGGCGATGCAGATGGCGAAGGAGGCGCTGATGGAGCCGATCGACATGTCGGACCTCGCCGCGCGCGGGCCCCGCGACAAGTACGAGGAGCTGCGCCTGGAGCTCTACGAGAAGGTCAACCGGCTCGGCATCGGGGCGCAGGGGCTCGGGGGCCTTTCGACCGTGCTCGACGTCAAGATCCGGCACTGGCCCACGCACGCGGCGAACAAGCCGGTCGCCATGATTCCGAACTGCGCGGCGACGCGCCACGTGCACTTCGTGCTCGACGGCCGGGGTGCCGCGGAATTCGAGCCGCCGAGCCTGGAAGACTGGCCGGAGATCGCCTGGACGCCGAGCGCCGGGTCCCGCCGCGTAAACCTCGACACGCTCACGCGCGAGGAAGTGATGCAGTGGAAGCCGGGCGAGACGCTGCTGCTCTCCGGCAAGATGTTGACCGGCCGCGACGCCGCGCACCAGCGCAT
>DATEGT010000059.1:0-27552 GCA_035280025.1 Burkholderiales bacterium
GCCTCTGCCGCGAGCGTCCCCGGACGCGTGGTGGCGCGCGTGCTGATCAACGAGCTTGGATCCGCCGACCGCGTAGTCATAGAGTCGGCCGATCCGCCGGGCGTTTTCGAGAATTCGGTAGTCAGCGCTTTCGGCCGTGCCCGCTACCGGCCCGGCACGCTCGCCGGACGCGCGGTGAAAAGCCAGATGCGGGTCGAGGTGTCGTTCGAGTAAGCGCGGGCGGCGCCGCCCCCGGGCAAGGCCGCGCTAGACATCCCGCCCGCGCCCCGCGAGCCCGCGCGGCAGCGAGAAAACCACGTCCTCGGTGATGCCCTGCAGCGGCCGCACGCTCGCCGCACCGAGCGCCTTCAGGCGATCGATCAGCTCGCGCACCAGGACCTCGGGCGCGGACGCGCCGGCGCTGACGCCGATTCTGCGCTTGCCGGCGATCCATTCCGGCCGCAGATCGGCGGCACTGTCGACCATGTAGGCGTCGGCGCCCATGTGCTCGGCGACCTCGCGCAGGCGGTTGGAATTGGAGCTGTTCGGCGAGCCGACGATGATCACGACTTCGCACTGCGGCGCCATCAGCTTGACGGCGTCCTGGCGGTTCTGCGTCGCATAGCAGATGTCGTCCTTCTTGGGGCCGCGAATCGACGGGAAGCGGCGCTTCAGCGCGCCGACCATCGCCGCCGCGTCGTCCACGGAGAGCGTCGTCTGCGTGACGTAGGCGAGCCGGTCCGGGGCGGCGATCCGCAGCGCCGCGACGTCCTCCAGCGTCTCGACGAGGTGCATGCCGGCGCTCGCCTGCCCCATCGTGCCCTCCGCCTCCGGGTGGCCCTTGTGGCCGATCATCACGATCTCGTAGCCGTCGCGCAGCATCTTCGCGACCTCGACGTGCACCTTGGTGACGAGCGGGCAGGTGGCGTCGAAGACCTTGAGGCCGCGCCGCTCGGCGTCCGCCGCGACGCTCTTCGCCACGCCGTGCGCGCTGAAGATCACGATGCCGCCCGTCGGCACCTGGTCGAGCTCGTCGACGAACACCGCGCCCTTGGCGCGCAGGCTCTCGACCACGTACTTGTTGTGCACGATCTCGTGCCGGACGTAGATCGGCGCGCCGTGCAGCTCGAGCGCCCGCTCGACGATGGCGATCGCGCGCTCGACGCCGGCGCAGAAGCCCCGCGGATTGGCCAGCAGGACGTCCATCAGGCCGATCGCCTCGGAGCTCTCATGGCACCGCGCGGGCCCGCCTTTCACGCTGCACGAAGCCTTCCAGGATGAGCAGGACCGCGCCGATCGTGATCGCCGAGTCGGCGACGTTGAACGCCGGCCAGTGGTAGCCGCCGGCGTGCGCATCGAGAAAATCGACCACCTGGCCGAAGCGCAGGCGGTCGATCACGTTGCCGAGCGCGCCGCCGAGGATCAGCGCGAGCCCGGTGCAGAGCAGCCGCTCGCGCGGCCGGCGCACGATCATGACGCTGACCAGCGCGGCGGCGCCGACGGCGAAGGCGATGAGGAGCGGCTTCTGCCAGCCGCCGGCGTCCGAGAGGAAGCTGAACGCCGCGCCCTGGTTGTAGACCAGCACCAGGCTGAAGAACGGCGCGAGGTCGAAGCGCTCGCCGACGGCGAAGCGCGCGAGCACCAGCGCCTTCGTCGCCTGGTCCGCCAGCACGACCAGCGCCGCGAGGGCGAACCAGCGCCAGGCGCTAGACATGCCGCCGCCCCTCGCCCGGTCCGTCGAGGTTGCCGCGGCAGCGCGCGCACAGGCCTTCGTCGTCGACGTCGGGCGTGTAGTGCCAGCAGCGATCGCACTTGGCGTTCACGCTCGGCGCGACGCTCACCGCGGCGGCGCCGCGATGCACCCGCGCCGCCGAGGTGATGAGGAGGAACTTCAATTCGTTCTCCAGGCTGGCGAGCGCCTCGTAGTCCGGGCCGTCGGCGTGAATATCCGCCTCGGCCTGCAGCGACGAGCCGAGCTTGCCGGTCGCGCGCAGCGCCTCGATCTCCTTGCGCACCGGCGCGCGCAGCTCGCGCAGCCGCTGCCATTTCGCCATCCATTCCGGCCCGCCGGGCGGCCCGGGAAGCGGGTACCAGGTATGGAAGAACACGCTGTCGTCCTTGCTCCCGGTGAGCACCCGCCAGAGCTCTTCCGCGGTGAAGGAGAGGATCGGCGCCATCAGCCGCACCAGGCTGTGCGTGATGTGACAGAGCGCCGTCTGCGCCGAGCGGCGCGCGCGCGAATCGGCGC
The DNA here is from genome assembly GCA_035280025.1 of Burkholderiales bacterium. Lineage (GTDB taxonomy): Bacteria > Pseudomonadota > Gammaproteobacteria > Burkholderiales > SG8-39 > VBDM01. The sequence continues at coordinate 2,228 of DATEGT010000059.1, forward strand.
GGCAGGTGTAGAGCCGGTCCTTCAGCACGTCCAGGTAGAAGGCGCCGAGGTCCTCGGAGCAGAAGCTCTGCAGGCGCTGCGCGACGAGGTGAAACTGGTAGCGCTCGTAGTCGGCTGCCACCGCGCGCTGCATCTCGGCTGCCATGGCGAGCGCGTAGCGGTCGATCTCGACCATCTCCGCCACCGGCACGGCGTGCCGGTCGGCATCGAAGTCCGAGGTATTGGCCAGCAGGAAGCGCAGGGTGTTGCGCACGCGCCGGTAGCTTTCCACCACCCGCTTCAGGATCTCGTCGGAGATGAAGAGCTCGCCCGAGTAGTCGGTGCTCGCCACCCAGAGGCGCAGGATCTCGGCGCCGAGCGTGCTCGACACCTGCTGCGGCGCGACGACGTTGCCCTTCGACTTCGACATCTTGCGCCCCTCGCCGTCGACGACGAAGCCGTGCGTGAGCAAGGCCCTGTAGGGCGGCACGCCGTCGAGCATGCACGAGACGAGGAGCGAAGAGTGGAACCAGCCGCGGTGCTGGTCCGAGCCCTCGAGGTACAGGTCGGCAGGAAAGCGCGTGTCGTCGCGGTGCGAGCCGCGAAGCACGGTGTGGTGCGTCGAGCCCGAATCGAACCAGACGTCCAGCGTGTCGCGCCCCTTCTCGTACTTCGCCGGGTCTATTCCGAGCGATTCCGGCGTCACCGACTGCCACGCCTCGATCCCGCCCTTCTCCACGCGCTCGGCCACCGCCTCGAGAAGCTCGCCGGTGCGCGGGTTGAGGCGCCCGGTCTCGCGCTCGAGGAAGAAAGGCATCGGCACGCCCCACTGGCGCTGGCGCGACAGCGTCCAGTCGGGCCGGTTGGCGATCATGCCGTGCAGCCGCGCCTTGCCCCACTCCGGGAAGAAGCGCGTCTCGCCGACCGCCCGCAACGCGGTCACCCTGAGATGTTCCTTGGGCTTTCTGCCGTGATAGCCCGGGACCTCGTCCATGCCGGCGAACCACTGGACTGTCGCGCGGTAGATGATCGGCGTCTTGTGACGCCAGCAGTGCATGTAGCTGTGCTTGTGCTTCTCCGAGTGCAGCAAGGCGCCGGACTCGCGGATCTTCTCGACGATCTGCGGATTGGCCTTCCAGATGTCCAGCCCTCCGAAGAACTCGAGCGAGCTCGCGTATTTCCCGTCGCCCATGACCGGCGTGAGAATCCGGTCGTCCTTCAGTCCGTAGCGGCGGCAGGACACGAAGTCTTCGACGCCGTAGGCGGGCGCGCTGTGGACGATCCCCGTGCCCTGCTCGAGGGTCACGTAGTCGCCGAGGTACACCGGCGAGAGGCGATCGTAGAAGGGATGGCGGAAAGCGATCCCCTCGAGCCGCTCGCCCTTGCACGACCCGAGCACCCTCCCCTTCAACCCGTAGCGCGCGAGGCACGCTTCGCGCAGGTCGGCGGCGAGGATCAGCAGCCCGCGCTCGGTCTCGACGAGATCGTAGGCGAAATCCGGATGGACGTTGAGCGCCTGGTTGGCGGGGAGGGTCCAGGGCGTGGTCGTCCAGATGACGATCCAGCCCTGTTCGGTCGGCAGCTTCGGAAGGCCGAAGGCTTTCGCGACTTTCCCGGGTTCGGCGAACGGAAACCCGACGTCGATCGCGAAGTCGGTGCGGTCCATGTACTCGACCTCGGCCTCGGCCAGCGCCGACCCGCAGTCGAAGCACCAGTTCACGGGCTTGAGGCCTCGGTAGACGTAGCCGCGCTCGAGCAGCTTGCCCAAAGTGCGGATCTCGTCGGCTTCGTTGCGGAACGCCATGGTGGTGTAGGCGTGGCTCCAGTCGCCGAGCACGCCCAGGCGCTGGAAGTCCGCTTTCTGGCGCGCAATCTGCTCGGTGGCGTAGGCGCGCGCAAGGCTCTGCGTCTTCTCCACCGGGATGTTCTTGCCGTAAGTCTTCTCGATCTGGACCTCGATCGGCATGCCGTGGCAGTCCCAGCCGGGCACGTAGACCGCGTCGAACCCCGCAAGGTTGCGCGACTTCACGATGATATCTTTCAAGATCTTGTTGACCGCGGTGCCGATATGGATGTCGCCGTTGGCGTACGGAGGCCCGTCGTGCAGCACGAACTTGGGCCGGCCCGCGCGCGCGGCTCGGATCTTCTCGTAGACCTTTCCTTCCTGCCACTCCTTCACCCATTGAGGCTCGCGCTTGGCGAGGTCCCCGCGCATCGGGAAGGGCGTGTCGGGAAGGTTGAGCGTGGACCGATAGTCGTTTTTCTTCTCAGGCATTGCGGCTTTCCAGCAGGAACGTTCGCGCGGCCTCGCAGTCGCGCTCGATCTGCGCCTTGAGCGCGGCCAGATCGGAATACTTTTCCTCGTCGCGGATCTTGTGCAGGAACTCGACGCGCATGTGCGCCCCGTAGAGATCCGCAGAGAAATCGAACAGGTGAACTTCCAGAACCGCGCGCCCGCTCGCGGTGATGGTGGGACGCACGCCCAGGCTTGCCACCGCCGGGCGCGAGCTCGTGCCGACGCCGTGGACCCGCGCCGCGAAGATTCCGGCGAGCGGCGGGCGGTTGTGCTTGAGCTGCACGTTGGCGGTCGCGAAGCCGAGCTCGCGGCCGAGCTTTCTCCCGTGGATCACGCGTCCGCTGATGCTGTAGGGCCGGCCGAGCAGCTCTTCGGCCGCGGCGAGGTCTCCGGCGGCGAGCGCGGCGCGTACCGCCGAGCTCGATACCCGCACCTCCGCGCGCGCGACGGCCGGCAGGACCTCCACCTCGTAGCCGTGCCTGCGGGCGAGGCCGTTCAGGAGCGCCAAGTCGCCGGCGCGCTTCGCGCCGAAGCGGAAGTCCTCGCCGATCAGCAGCCAGCGTGCCTGCAGCCGCTTCGCAAGCACCTGCTCGACGAAGGCTTCCGGCGGAAGCGAGGCGAACGCGCGGTCGAAACGCTGGACGTGGGTGCGCTGCACTCCGTGCGCCGCGAGCAGCTCGAGCTTCTCGCGCAGCGACGCGAGCCGCGTGGGCGCGGCATCACCCGCGAAGAATTCGCGAGGGTGCGGCTCGAAGGTGAGCACGCAGCTCTGCAGGCCGCGCGTGCGCGCGCCCGCGAGCAGGCGCTGCAGCATCGCCTGGTGTCCGCGGTGGAGGCCGTCGAAATTCCCCACGGTGAGCGCAACCGGAGGCAGCGGCGCGGATGCGCCGTGGGTCAGCAGCATGTAAAGGCGGGGGATGTCGTAAAGTTTTGAATTATAGGGCAAGATAGACGGCCAACGGAGGCCGGATGAAGACGCTGGACGAGCAAATGGCGGTCTACGCCGCCTACCATCGCAACCGCTGGAACCGCATCACGCACTTCGCCGGCGTTCCGGCGATCGTCTTCGCGATCCTCATCCCGATGTGCTGGGTGCCGCTCGGCGACGGACTGACGCTCGCGCACCTCTTCGTCGCCGCCGTCCTCGCCTACTACTTTCTGCTCGACGTGCCGCTCGCGATCGCCACGGCGGTCCCGACCTGTGCGCTGTTCTACGCCGCCAAGCTCGCGGCCGCGACCGGATTCGCCCCCGGCTGGATCTGGTCCGGGGCCTTCTTCGCCGGCGGGTGGGTCTTCCAGCTGGCGGGGCACGTGTTCGAAGGCAGAAAGCCCGCGCTCGCCGACAACCTTTTCCAGATCTTCATCGCGCCGATCTTCCTCGTCGCCGAGCTGTTTTTCGCGCTCGGCCTGATGCGCGAGGTGCGGGCCAAGGTGGAGGCGCGTCTCGCGGGCGGCGCTAGGTGAGGACCCGGTCGAGCCCTCAGTTCAGTCTCTGCGCGGCCTCCTTGAGCTCGACCACCTTCTCGCGAATCTCCGGCGCGTCGCCCGCGTCAGGCCTCCTCCTCAGGTAGTTCTGCAGGTCCGAGAGCGCGGGACGGAAGCATTCCAGCCTCTGGTACACCAGGCCGCGGTCGCGCAGTTCCTCGGCGGATTCGGGCATGACCAACAGCATGCGGTGCATGACCGAGAGCGCCTGCTCCAGCTTCCCGGTCTGCATGTAGATGTTCTTCAGGTTACGCAGTACCCGCGCGATGATCTGGCGCGGGGTGGCGGGCTCGAGGTAATGGTCGAGCTGCGCCTGCTCGGCTTTGCCCGAGGGCAGCACCTGCGCCAGGCGCTGGCGCAGGTCGGCCTCCGACTGCGCCTCGCCTCCCGTGAAAGGATCCAGCACGAGCTGGCCGCGCTTGACCGCGAGCTTGACGAGGAAGTGCCCCGGAAACGAGATGCCCTTGAGGTTGAGGCCTAGGCGCTTCCCGACCTCCAGATAGAGGATCGACAGCGTGATGGGAATCCCCGTGCGGCGCTCCATCACCTCGTTCAGGTAGCTGTTGCGCGGATCGTAATAGTCGACCAGGTTCCCCGAAAAACGCATCTCGTTGAACAAATAGTAGTTGAGCGCGAGAACGCGCTGCTCCGAGAAAGCGTCCCCCGCGAGGCGCTTCTTGATCGCCACGGCGATGCCGTCGAGCTTCCCGAGGTACTCGGGAATGTCCAGATCGGGATAGCTGTCCTGCGCGAGCATCAGGCTCGCCTCGGCCAGATTGAACTGGTCGCGCGAGACGATCTCCGCGAAGCGCTCGAGACGCGCGTTCATGCCCTATGCCGACCGCCTGGAAAAATCGCGCAGGCGGAACCCGAGCAGCCACAGGCTCCCGAAATACGCGGCGGCTCCCAGCACTACGAGGCCCGCGACCCCTGCGACCCTCGCCGATCCGGTCGCGCTCAGCCACCACGCGGACGGCCCCATCGCGAGCCACAGCGCGGCCGCCATCGCCGCGAGCGCGCCGCACACCTTGATGGCGAACTCCCCCCACCCGGGCTGAGGAGCGTAGACGCCGTGCTCCCTCAACTTGCGGTACAGGAGCCCCGCATTCAGGCACGCTCCCAGCCCGATGGCGAGCGCGAGGCCCGCGTGCGGGCCGATGCCGGTCGAGACCTCGAGTCCTCCCCGCTTGAGGGACACGACGAACAGCGCATTCATCGCTTGCGTGACGATCAAGGTCAGGACCGCGATCCGAACGGGGGTGGCGATATTCTGCCGCGCGTAGAACCCCGGCGCCAGCACTTTGACGAGGATCAGTCCGAGCAGTCCCACGCTGTAGGCGACCAGCGCCTGGCGCGTCATCCAGACGTCGTGCTCGCCGAATTCGCCGTGGAAGAACAGCGTCGTGATCAGCGGCACCGCGAGGAGCGCGAGCGCGACGGCCGCCGGCGCCGAGAGCAGGAAGGTCAGGCGCAGGCCCCAATCCAGAAGGCGAGAGTATTCGCCCGCCGAGGACTCGGCGTGGTACCTGGAAAGACTCGGAAGGAGCACCGTGCCCAGCGCAACGCCCAGGAGCCCCGTGGGAAATTCCATGAGCCTGTCGGCCCAGTACAGCCAGGACACCCTGCCGTCGCCGAGGAAGGACGCGATGATGGTATTGATGAGCAGGCTGATCTGCGCCACCGACACGCCGATCGCCGCCGGTCCCATGAGCACGAGGATTCTCCTCACTCCGGGATCGGAGAATCCGAGTCTCGGCCGCGGCAGCATCCCGATCTTCGCCAAGGCCGGAACCTGGAACGCGAGCTGAAGGACCCCGCCCGCGAAGACGGCCCAGGCGAGCACCATCGCCGGCGGATCGAAGTAGGGCGCGGCGTACAGGGCGCCGAAGATGAACGAGAGATTCAGGAGCGTGGGAGTCAGCGCCGGCATCGCGAAGCGGCTCCAGGTGTTGAGCACTCCCGCGGCGAGGGACACCAGGGAAATGAAGAGGATGTACGGGAAGGTGATCCGGAGCATCGCTACCGTCAGGGCGAACTTCTCCGGCGATGCGGCGAAGCCCGGGGCGCTGATGTAGATGACGACAGGCGCGCCCACGACGCCCAGAGCGGTCGCGGCCAGCAGCACGAGGAAGAGCAGCGTCGCGGCGCGATCCACCAGCACCCGGGTCTCCGAATCGCCGCGGCGGGCCCGGTACTCAGACAGCACCGGAACGAATGCCTGCGAAAACGCGCCTTCGGCGAACAGCCGACGCAGGAGGTTGGGAATACGGAATGCGACGAAGAAGGCGTCGGTCACCAGACCCGTCTTGAACAGGGCCGCGATCAGTACGTCCCGGACCAGTCCCAGAACCCGCGACACGAGGGTCATGCTGCTCACCGTCGCGACCGCTCTCAGCAGGTTCATCGGGGGATTATAACTTTCGCGGACCGAAATCCTTGCGCCGCCCGGGTACAGCGACTACAATTCCGCCCTTTCTTCCGGTTTCCGACATGGCCAACACGAAGGGCGCTCGCAAGGCGGCCCGCCAATCCGAGCGGCGGCGCAGGCACAATGCGAGCCTGCAGTCGGCGCTGAACAGCGCGATCAAGAGCGTCACCAAGGCGATCAAGGTCGGCGACAAGGCCGCCGCGCGGAAGGCGTTCAGCGACGCGAGCGGCGTCATCGACCGCATCGCCGACAAGCGAGTCATTCACAAGAACAAGGCGGCGCGCCACAAGAGCCGGCTTGCGCTGCGCCTCAGGGCGATGGCGTAGGCACGGGCGCCTCCGGGCGCTCTTCACCGCGCCCCTGCCTCACCTGCAACTCGTTGTCTTTGGCGAAGTTCAGCAGGAAGTTGTAGGCCATCGGCTCGACCTCCTTGAGCCTCATGTCCACCACCACGCATTTGACGCCTGCCGAGGTGACGGGGTAGACGTAGGGAGAGTAGCGCATGCGCCCGTCGGAACCGAAGGCCGACATGACGCCGCACAGGCGCTCAGCCCAGTCGCTCGGCCGGAACGGCTTGCCCGCGCGCGTCAGGCCCTTGATTACGAATTCTTCGGTGCGCGAGCTCATGCTTCCCCGTGAGGCGCGAAAAGTATAATCCGCTTTTCCGTCCGCACCCCATGAAAAAACCGGTCAGCCGGGTTCTCATCGTCAATGACGAGCCGCTCGTTCTAAGGGAATTCGTCAAGGGACTGAACGCAGCGTCGAGATCGCTCGACAATCCGCTCGGCATCACCTTCGCCGGCGTCACCACCGCGCGCGAGGCGCTCGCGGCGATAGAAGACGACGGCGACCTGCAGGCGGTGGTGGTCGACGACAAGCTGTACACGCTGAACCAGAAGAGCGCGAAGAAGGAGATGTCGGCGCTCGAGCTGGTGCAGCGGGTGACTCGCTTCCGCCCCGAGCTCGACATCTACATCCTCATCGCGCAGGAGCACGAGGACGAGATCGTCGACGCGTTGTTCGCCGAGGCAGTCGACGGCTACTTCTACCGCGAGGAGCGCGATTACCGCGGCATCTACCGCATCCTCAACGCGCAGATCCAGGAGCGTTCGCGAACGCCCTTCTACGACCAGCTCAAGAACTACGTGTGGATGGCCAAGGACTCGTGGCACACGCCGGGGCACTCCTCGGGGGAGTCGCTGCGCGACAGCCCCTGGGTCAACGACTTCTACGACTTCATGGGCGAGCACGTGTTCGACGGCGACCTGTCGGTCTCGGTGAAGATGCTCGACTCGCTGATGGAGCCCACCGGCGTGATCGCCGAGGCGCAGACCATCGCGGCCAAGGCATTCGGCGCCAGGCGCACGTTCTTCGCGACCAACGGCACCTCGACCTCGAACAAGGTCATCTTCCAGACGCTGCTCGCTCCGGGAGAGAAGCTGCTTCTCGACCGCAACTGCCACAAATCGGTGCACCACGGCGTCGTGCTCTCGGGCGGCCACCCGATCTATCTCGACTCCTCGGTCAACGCCAAGTACAGCCTCTACGGTCCGGTGCCGAAGAAGACCATCCTCTCGGCGATCCGCAAGCATCCCGACGCTCAGGCCCTCATTCTCACCTCCTGCACCTACGACGGCCTGCGCTACGACCTCGCCCCCATCGTCTCCGAGGCGCACAAGAAGGGCATCAAGGTGATCGTCGACGAGGCCTGGTACGGGTTCGCGCGCTTTCACCCCGCGTTCCGGCCGACGGCGCTCGAGGCGGGCGCGGACTACGCCACGCAGAGCACGCACAAGGTGCTCTCGGCCTTCTCGCAGGCGTCGATGATCCACGTGAACGATCCCGGCTTCAACGAGCACCTGTTCCGGGAGAACTTCAACATGCACACCTCCACCAGCCCGCAGTACAGCATGATCGCGAGCCTGGACGTGGCGCGGAAACAGGCGGTGATGGAGGGCTACAAGCTGCTTTCGCGCACGCTCGCGCTGTCGCGTGAGCTGCGCGCTCAGATCAACTCGACCGGCGTCTTCCGGGTGCTCGAGCTGGAGGAGCTTCTGCCCGACGAGGTCAAGCGGGACAACATCCTGCTCGATCCGACCAAAGTCACCGTCGACATCTCGAGCTGCGGCTACACCGTCGAGGACCTGCAGCGCGAGCTCTTCGACCGCTACAACATCCAGGTCGAGAAATCGACGTTCAACACGCTGACCCTGTTGCTCACGATCGGCACCACCCGCAGCAAGGTGTCGCGCCTGTACGACGCTCTGATGCGCATCGCGCGCGAGCGCCGCGCCCCTCGGCGTCTGTACCGCTTCCCGGAAATGCCGGGCTTCACCAGGCTGCGCTATCTGCCGCGCGACGCCTTCTATTGCGGCGGGGAGGTGGTTCCCCTGGTGAACGAAAAGGACGGCATCCAGCGCCAACTGCTCGGACGGGCGTGCGCCGACCAGATCGTCCCCTACCCCCCCGGTATTCCCGTCCTGGTGCCCGGGCAGGTCATCACCCGGGATATCCTCCAGTACCTGGTCGGAATGTTGCGCTCGCAGAAGCGGGTGGAGCTCCACGGGATCGTCTACGACGGCTACCTGCCCTGCCTGCGCGTGCTGAAGCCGGCCGAGGAAAGAGGCTTGCGCGCAATCGACTGAGGCAGGCGGGCTTGTCACCCGAAAAATCTTATGATATACAGGCGGTTCCGGGAGGATCATGCTACCTTTGTTGAACACGACGAAGTTCGGATTCCGCATCCGCACGCGCCAGGGGCTGATCGTCGAGCATCTCATGATCCACGGTCGCGACGAAGCGGACGCGGAGCGCAAGCTTCGCCAGATGTACCTGCACTGCGAGATCCTGGAGCGCAGCGTGATGCAGCCTGCGACGATGCAGCCGAGCCTCGGCTCCCCGGCGACCACCCCGGACGGGACGAGCTTCGAGGAGATCGTTTCCCTGATTACGAAGTAGCCGCGGCCGGCTCCTTGGCCTCGGCCTCGAGAAAACCCGTCGCCAGCAATTCCTTGAGCAAGGCCTCGTAGTCCTGCGCCCCGCGGCTGTTGGGAGCGTGCGCGAAAACGTCCTTGCCATGCGCCGGGCTCTCTGCGATGCCCACGGATTCCGTGATGCGCGTCTCGCATACCTCGGTGCCGAAGCGGGTGCCGAGCTGGGCGGCGATGTCGTGCGACATGCGGCGGCGCGCGTCGAAGCGGGTCAGCAGGTAGCGGCGCTCGACCCGGTGCTTGAGCACGTGCTCGAGCGCCCGCAGCGTATTGTCGAGCGCGAGCGCCCCTCTCAGGGCGAGGTAATCCGTCGAGATGGGGATCAGGACCCTCTCGGAAGCGAAGATCCCCGACAGGGACAGCACGCCCAACATCGGGCAGCAGTCGATCAGCACAGGACGCGTGCCGTCCCAGCCCGTGTCGAGGCCTTTCTTGAGCTTGCCGAGGATGTCAGGTCCCTTGCCGAACAGGCTGTCCACCTTGATCAGCTCCGAGTGCGCGGGGATGAGCTCCCCGCCGAAGCGGAGGGGCCGCACCACCTCCCAGAGGGGCTTGCCCGCGTTGAAGTACGCGAAGAGGCTTTCCGCGCTCGACGTCGCCGGACCAAGGATCGAGCTCAGATGCGACTGCGCGTCGAGGTCGACGAGCAGAGGCACGAGTCCCCGCCGCGCCATCGCCGCGCCCAGATTGAGCACGGTCGTGGTCTTCCCGACCCCGCCCTTTTGGTTGAAAACCGTGAGCCGCGCACCCATGCCGGATTCGTTATGCTAAGCTATTGGCTCTTCAGAGAAATTCGATTATCGCACAGGGCGACACGATGATTTCCTTCACGCAGAGGCGCCGCCAAGGCGCCGTGCCGTCGCCCGCCCGGCCCGAACCCCGACGACGCCGGGCCTAAGGCAAAACGCAATTCGCGCGCTTCGCGGCGCGTCCAGAACGTTTTCGCGCAAAGTGTCCGCTTTGCGCGGCAAAAAAATTTGAAACGGGTGAAATTCATGTCTTATTCGATGAACACATACAGCCGGATCCCCGTGGCGTTCACTCACGGGGAAGGGGTCTGGGTCTGGGACCAATCCGGAAAGAAGTACCTCGACGCGCTCGCGGGAATCGCGGTCAACACGCTCGGCCACGCACACCCGGCGCTGACGCGGGCCATCGCCGAGCAGAGCTCGCGCCTGATCCACGCCTCCAATCTCTATGTGATCGCCGAGCAGGAGAAGGCCGCAGAGAAGCTCGCGAAGATCAGCGGAATGGATTCCGTGTTCTTCTGCAATTCTGGCTGCGAAGCGAACGAAGCCGCGATCAAGCTGGCGAGGCTGTACGGCCACGGCGAGGGCGTCGACGTTCCCGCGATCGTCGTCATGGACAAGGCATTCCACGGACGGACGCTGGCGACGCTCTCGGCAACGGGCAACCGCAAGGTGCAGGCCGGGTTCGAACCCCTGGTGCCCGGATTCGTGCGCGTTCCCTTGAACGACATCGAGGCGGCGCGCCGCGTGGCCGCCACGGAACCGAGCGTGGTCGCGGTGCTGGTCGAGCCGATCCAGGGGGAAGGCGGAATCAACCTCTCGACCATGCAATACCTGCGCGATCTGCGCGATCTGTGCGACCGGAAAGGATGGTTCCTCATGGTCGACGAAGTCCAATGCGGTTTGGGCCGGACCGGCGAATGGTTCGTCTACCAGCACGCCGGGATCCAGCCCGACGTCGTGCTGCTCGCCAAGGGGCTCGCTTCCGGCGTGCCGATCGGCGCCTGCCTCGCGCGCGGAGCGGCGGCTTCCGTGTTCAAGCCGGGCACCCATGGCTCCACCTTCGGAGGCAATCCCCTCGCCTGCGCCGCGGCGCTCGCGACTCTCGAGGCCATCGAGGAGGAAGGCCTGATGGAGAGCGCCAGCCGCGTCGGCGCCCTGATCCTCTCCGGACTGCACGAAGGGCTCGCGGGCGTGCACGGCGTCCGGGAGATCCGCGGCCAGGGGCTGATGATCGGGGTCGAGCTCGACCGGCCGTGCGGAGATCTCGTAAACCGCGCCCTCGCCGCAGGCCTGCTCATCAACGTGACCATGGACAACATCGTGCGCCTGTTGCCGCCTCTGGTGATGAAGGAGAGCGAGGCGCGGCAGGTTCTCGCGACGCTGGTGCCGCTGGTGCGCGACTTTCTCGCCGAAGTTCCCACGGCGGTCGCGGCGCGCGCATGAAGAAGAAGGCGCAAGCCCCGCTGCGGCATTTCCTGCAATTCAAGGACTTCACGCGCGCGGAATACGAGCACCTGTTCGCGCGGACGCGCTGGATCAAGGACCAGTTCAAGCGCTACCGGCGATACTGGCCGCTGGAGGACCGCACGCTCGCGATGATCTTCGAGAAGCCTTCGACCCGGACGCGGCTGTCCTTCGAGGCCGGGATGCACCAGCTGGGCGGGACCGCGATCTACCTGTTCACCCGCGACACCCAGCTCGGCCGCGGCGAGCCGGTCGAGGACGCCGGCCAGGTGATCTCGCGCATGTGCGACCTGATCATGGTGCGCACGTTCGAGCAGGACATCATCGAGCGCTTCGCCGCGAACTCGCGCGTACCCGTGATCAACGGGCTCACCAACGAATACCATCCCTGCCAGGTGCTCGCCGACATCTACACCTACATCGAGCATCGCGGCCCGATCAAGGGGAAGACGGTCGCGTGGATCGGCGATTCGAACAACGTCTGCAACACCTGGCTGCAGGCGGCGACCGTGTTCGACTTCAACGTCCACGTGTCCACGCCTCCGGGATACGAGGTCGAGCCCGAGCGGGCCGGCGTCTACAACGACGACCACTACGAGAGCTTCCCCGATCCCATGCGCGCCGCGCGCGGCGCTGACCTCGTCACGACCGACGTCTGGACCAGCATGGGCTTCGAGGCGGAGAACGAGGCGCGCAAGCGCGACTTCGAGGACTGGCAGGTGGACGCCGACATGATGAAGGCAGCCAAGAAGAACGCGCTCTTCATGCACTGCCTTCCCGCGCACCGCGGCGAGGAAGTCGCCGCGGACGTTATCGACGGCCCCCACAGCGTGGTATGGGACGAGGCCGAGAACCGGCTGCACACGCAGAAGGCGCTGATGGAATTCCTCGTGCTGGGAAGGGTGAAGAAGTGAGAGCGAAAGGAGAGGTGAAGAAGGTGGTGCTGGCCTACTCGGGAGGGCTGGACACGTCGGTCATACTCAGGTGGCTGCAGGAGGTGTACGGCTGCGAGGTGGTCACCTTCACGGCCGACATCGGCCAGGGCGAGGAGCTAGAGCCGGCGCGGAAGAAGGCGAAGATGGCGGGTGTCAGGCAGATCTTCATCGAGGATCTGCGAGAGGAATTCGTGCGCGATTTCGTGTTCCCGATGTTCCGGGCGAACGCGGTGTACGAAGGCGAGTATCTCCTGGGCACTTCGATCGCGCGGCCGCTGATCGCCAAGCACCTCGTCGATATCGCGCGCAAGACTGGCGCCGACGCGATCTCGCACGGCGCCACCGGCAAGGGCAACGACCAGGTCCGCTTCGAGCTCGGAGCCTACGCGCTGATGCCCGACGTGCGCATCATCGCGCCGTGGCGGGAATGGGACCTGCTGTCGCGCGAGAAGCTGCTGCGGTACGCCGAGCAGCACGGCATCCCGGTCGACTACAAGAAAAAAAAAGGCAAGGCGCCGTACTCGATGGACGCCAACCTGCTGCACATCTCCTACGAGGGCGGGATTCTGGAGGACCCGGAATACGAGCCCGAGGAGTCGATGTGGCGCATCACCGTCAGCCCCGAGAAGGCCCCCCGCCGGCCGCAGTACGTGGAGCTCGGCTACGAGAAGGGCGACATCGTCTCGATCGACGGCAAGCGCCTGACGCCGGCGAGAGCGCTCGCGCGGTTGAATGCGATCGGCGGGCGCCACGGCATCGGCCGGCTCGACCTGGTCGAGAACCGATACGTGGGGATGAAATCGCGCGGCTGCTACGAGACGCCCGGCGGCACGATCATGCTGCGTGCCCACCGGGCGATGGAATCGATCACGCTCGACCGCGAGGTGCTCGCGCTCAAGGACGACCTCATGCCGCGCTACGCGCGCATGATCTATAACGGCTACTGGTTCAGCCCGGAGCGCAGCCTTCTGCAAGGACTGATCGACGAATCGCAGAGGCCCGTCAACGGCACGGTGCGGGTGAAGCTCTACAAGGGCACGGTAACGACCGTCGGCAGGGTCTCGAAGACCGACTCGCTCTTCGATCCCGCGATCTCGACCTTCGAGGACGACCGCGGAGCCTACGACCAGGCGGACGCCGCCGGATTCATCCGGCTCAACGCTCTGCGCATGCGCATCGCGGCCAACCGGCGCAAGAGAAACCGGCGCTGATCCGTTTGCGGATCCAGACCTATTCCGACGTCCATCTCGAGCGCGCGCCGTTCTCGCCCCCGGGAAGCGACGCCGACGTGGTCGTCCTCGCCGGGGACATCGCCAACGGCGCGGCCGGAATCGAATGGGCGAGGGAGACGTTCCGCGCTCCGGTGCTGTACCTCGCGGGAAACCACGAGTACTACGACGGCGAGTTCGAGCCCGTCAACGCGGCGATGCGCTCGGCCGCCGGCGGCGGAGTCCAGCTGCTCGATTGCACCCGGACGGTGCTCGGGGACGTGCGCTTCCTCGGTTGCACCCTGTGGACCGACTACTCGCTCGCGCCCGAGGCCGACCGGCCGGCGGTCATCGAGGATTCCCGCAAGCTCAACCCGGACTATCAGAAGATCCGCTTCGGCGGGCGCGCTTTCGCGCCCGAGGACTCGATCGCGCTGTGCACTCGGCAGCGCGCCTGGCTCGCTGCGGCGCTCGCCGAGCCATTTCCTGGCAAGACTGCTGTCATCACCCATTTCGCGCCTCACCCGCGCTCGATCGCGCCGGCGTTCGCGAACCACCGCGCCAACCCCGCCTTCGTGCTCGACCTCGAGGACGCGATGGCAGGCGCGGAATTGTGGATACACGGGCACACCCACACCTTCTTCGACTACCGCGTGCGAGGGACGCGCGTGATCTGCAACCCGCGCGGCTATCCTTGGGAGAGCACCGGCTTCCGGCCCGGGCTGACTGTCGAGCTTTGACCGTTTTGCCCTGCGGGCGGGGCGGTGGGAGTTGACAATGCCGCATGACAAACGTATAAGCAAATCAGCTCAGGGGAGGCCCCCGAGGCTAAAGTCCTTTCCTCAATTTTTTGCGAGGTTTAGATGAGAAAAATCCTTATCGCTGTGGTTATCTCCGCGGTACCCGCGTTTGCGTTTGCGCAGCAGAACAACATCGGAAGCTGCGGCTGGGGCGCCAAGCTGTTCGACGGTCAAAGCGGCATTGCGCCTCAGGTTCTCGCCGTGACGACCAATGGCACTTCCGGCAACCAGACCTTCGGCATCACGACCGGCACATCCGGCTGCACCCAGGACGGCGTCGTCAGGTCGACGTGGAAGACTGCCATGTTCATCGACGGCAACAAGGACCGCCTGGCCCGCGACATGTCCATCGGCAACGGCGAGACGCTGGATTCGCTCGCTCACCTGATCGGCGTGCGTCAAGAAGACCGCGTCGCCTTCGGCCGCGCGATGCAGGCGAACGTTTCGCTCATCTTCCCCTCGGGCAGCACGACCGGCGACAGCGTCGTTGCGCTGAAGCAGGTTCTGCGCTCGGATCGAGAGCTGGCGCAGTACGCGGCTTCGATCTAGTTACAGCAGCCAGTCTCAAGGGAAACACCCAGTGGCTCGCCACTGGGTGTTTTTTTTGGCCCATGCCCCTGCTTCGGCGATCCTGGTGGGCGCTCCTTTGCGTTCTCTGCCTGCTCACGCCCCGCGCCGCCTCCGCCGCCTACCTCGATGAGCTGATCGGGCGGTCGCGGGAGCTGCGCTTGTCCGAGAAGCGCGAGTGGCATCGATTGATCCACTACGTCTCCAATCTGGTCACCCCGGGGGTCCACGGTCTCGCCGATGCGCGGCGCTTCTATCTGGCGCCCGACGGAAAGACCAACCCGCAGGGCGAGCTCGAGGCGACGCTCGCCGCCTTCTTCTCCGACGTGGAGGAGACCGACAAGCAGCAGAACCCTCAGTGCGCTTTCATCGCCCGGTACCACTGGCTGGACACGGAGCTGCACTTCGATCCGGCGCGCCTGAGGAAGCGGGAGTGCAGGCGCTTCGCCGAGTGGCGCGCGACCCTGAATCCGCAGGGCATGACCCTGATCTTTCCGGCGGCGTCGCTCAACAATCCCTCGTCGATGTACGGGCACACGCTGCTGCGCATCGACGCCAAGGACCAGGACGAGAAAACCCGGCTGCTGGCGTACGCCATCAATTACGCCGCCAACACCAACGAGACGAACGGGGTCGCGTTCGCGATCAACGGACTGTTCGGGGGCTACCCCGGGACGTTCTCCATGATGCCGTACTACCTGAAGGTCAGGGAATACTCGGACATGGAGAACCGCGACGTCTGGGAATACGAGCTCGACCTCTCGCCGGAGGAGATCGACCGGGTACTGATGCACGTCTGGGAGCTCGGGCCGATCTATTTCGACTATTACTTCTTCGACGAAAACTGCTCGTACTATCTGCTCGAGCTGCTCGATGCGGCGCGCCCGGATCTCGACCTCACCGCCCCCTTTCGCTGGTGGGCGATACCTTCGGACACGGTGCGCGAGCTGGTCAAGCAGCCGGGGCTCGTGAGAAGAGCGGTGTATCGCCCTTCGAACGCCACCGTGATCCGCCACCGTCTGGAGCTGATGAGCCCCGAGGAGCGCGCCCTCGTCAACCCGCTCGCGCGCGGGCGCATTCCGCCCGCGGGTCCCGCCCTGGCGGCGTTGTCCTCGTCCTCCCGGGCGCGGGTGCTGGAAGTCAGCCACGACTACCTGAGCTATCTTCAGGCGAGCGGCAAGGCGCCGGCCGGCGCGCCCCCGGACCTCGCGCGCAATATGCTCCTCGAGCGCAGCCGCATTGCCGCCAACGCTGGCGATCCGCCCGCGCCCGCGCCCGAAGTGCGTCCCGACCAGGGGCACGGCACGTCCCGGATCGCCCTGGGCGGCGGCCGGCGCGACGGCGCGAATTTCGCCGAGCTGCGCGCGCGGCCCGTCTACCACGACCTGATGGATCCCGAGCCCGGCTACGTCCGCGGCGCGCAGATCGAGTTCTTCGATTTCGCGGTGCGCGCCTACTCGGGGGGCATTGGCGCGAGGGTGGAAGACATCACGCCGCTGCGCATCGTCTCGGTCTCGCCGCGCAGCGAATTCTTCGACCCCCTTTCGTGGAACATCGACGTCGGCTGGTCGCGGCGCCGCCTGTCGAACGGCTCCGAGCCCCTGGTGTTCGGCGTGCACGGCGGCCCCGGCCTGGCGTGGAGCATTCCGGACACGCTCCGAAGCGCTACCCTGCTCTACGCTTTCCTCGAGGGCACCGCTCAGGCGGACACCCGGCTCGAGAACAACTATGCCCTGGGCGCGGGCCCTCGCATCGGCGCCCTGATCGACTTGACCGGGCGCTGGCGCGCCGAGCCCTACGCGCAGGCGCAATGGTTCTTCGCGGGCGACACGGACACGGCATGGAACGCGGGCCTGCGCCAGCGCTATACCCTCGGCCGCGAATGGGCGTTGCGCCTCGACGTCTCGCGCGAGCGCCAGGAGAAGCAATCCTGGAACACCGTGCTGCTGTCCCTGCACCGCTACTTCTGAGCATGCGCGCGCGCCTCGCCGCCGTTCTCGCTGCCCTTGCGGCGACCGCCTGCACCGCGGTCTTCTTCCAGCCGCATCGCCTCCAGGTGTCCACGCCGGCCAAGATGGGACTCGAGTACCAGGACGTGCGCTTCAAGGCGAGCGACGGGGTCGAACTGTTCGGCTGGTTCCTGCCGGCGAAAGGCCCCGCGATCGGGACGGTGCTGCAGCTCCACGGCAACGCGGAGAACATCAGCACTCATTTCGCTAGCCTCGCCTGGATGCCCGAACGCGGCTTCAACGTGTTCATCTTCGACTACCGAGGCTACGGCGGCTCCGAAGGCGAGCCGACGCTCGAGGGCGTGCAGCTCGACATCGATGCGGCCATGGCCGCGCTGCTCGCCCGCGGCGACATCGACAGGAGCCGCATCGTGATGTACGGCCAGAGCCTGGGCGGAGCGCTCGCCGCGTACTACGTGGCGCATTCGTCCCGCCGCGACCGTATCCGGGCGCTCGTCCTCGAGAGCGCATTCTCCGACTACGTCCAGATCGCCAGGGAGAAATTCGCGGACCACTGGATCACCTGGCCGTTCCAGTGGATTCCGTACCTCTCGGTGGACGACCGGTTCAGTCCGCTCCCGGCGATCGCGAAGATCAGCCCGATCCCCCTGCTCATCCTCCATGGAGATCAGGACCGCATCGTTCCCGTGAGCCACGCGAGGATTCTCTACGAAGCCGCCTCGCAGCCGAAGCAGCTGTGGATCGTCCCGGGAGCCGGGCACATCCAGACGACGGCGAAGGCGGCGCAGCGCGACCGCCTTGTCGCCTACCTCCGCGGCGTCCTAGCCGCGCCGCCGGATCGCTCTCCGCGTTAGGTATAATCGGCCGCTTCCCGCCGCCATGCCTTCTTTCGACATCGTCTCCGAAGTCAACAAGGTCGAGCTCAAGAACGCAATCGACCAGGCGAACAAGGAGATCTCGAACCGCTTCGACTTCAAGGGCTCGGACGCGCGCATCGAGCAGGCCGATCTGGTGCTGACGCTCTATGCCGACGACGATTTCAAGCTCAAGCAGGTGAGCGACGTTCTCCTGACGAAGTGCGGGAAGCGCAACGTCGACGCGCGGATGTTCGACACGAAGAGCGTCGAGAAGATCGGCGGGACCAAGGTGAAGCAGCCGATCCATGTCAAGGTCGGCATCGAGCAGGAGAAGGCGAAGAGCATCGTCAGGCTCATCAAGGACTCGAAGTTGAAGGTGCAGGCGAGCATCCAGGGGACCGCGGTGCGCATTTCGGGGGCGAAGAAGGACGACCTGCAGACGGCGATTCAGCTGGTGCGGAAATCCGTCGCCGACATTCCGCTGCAGTTCCAGAATTTCCGGGACTAGACCAGCCCGTTGATCCAGCGCTCGTAGAGCCGGTCCGCGACCCTGTTCAGGGAAGACACGCGCTCGTCGAGCCTCTCCAGCATCTGCGCGGGCGTCTGCACCGAAGGGCTCGCCTTCCTCACGAGCTCTTTCTCCCAGTCGTCGCACCAGCTGCGGATCAGCTCGGGCGTCATCTCCACGTGGCACTGCATGCCGAGGTGCTTGCCGAGCACGAATGCCTGATTGGCGCAGTGCGGGCTCTCGGCGATGTGCGTCGCCCCGGGCGGGATGGTGAAGGTCTCGCCGTGCCAGTGGAACCCCGAGAATCCGCGGGTCGCGCCGAACCATTCCCGGGCGGCCGGACCGTCGGCGACGGCAACCTTGCCCCAGCCGATTTCCTTGACGCCGTTGCGCGTCACCTTCCCGCCCAGCGCCTTCGACATGAGCTGTCCGCCCAGACAATGACCGAGCACGGGAATATCCGCCTGCGCCGCGCTGTTGATCATCCCGAGCACGTCGCGTATCCACGGGAGGTCGTCGTTCACGCTCATCGGTCCGCCCATGAACACGAGCCCGGAGAATTCTCCCGGATCCCCCGGCACGGGCTCGCCGGCATCGACCTTCACGAGGCGCCAGGGCACCCGGTGTGCATCGAGGAATGTGGCAAAATAACCTGGCCCCTCCGTGGGGGAATGGCGGAAGATCGCGACGGGTTTCACGTGCAGGAAAACGCCTTCATGATCGCGCTGCGTATTGTAGCCGCTCTGGCCTGCCTGCTTCCGGGGGCCGCCCGGGCGACCGATGTCAGCGTGATCGGTTTGTTCCCCGGCAAAGCCGTCGTCGTCGTCGACGGCGGTGCGCCACGCGTGCTCACCGCGGGTTCGCGGGCCGTGAGCGGGGTGACGCTGCTCTCCACCGACCACGACACGGCGACGCTGCTCGTCGACGGGCAGAAGAAAACGCTCAAGATCGGGCAGCACCACGCGGGTGCGCCGGCTTCCTCCTCCGCGCAGAGCGCCACGCTCACCGCCGACCCCCAGGGGCACTTTCTGGTCGATGGGCAGATCAACGGCGGCCCGGTGCGCTTCCTGGTCGACACCGGCGCAACCACCGTGTCGCTGTCCGCGGCCGACGCAAGACGGCTGGGAATCGACTATCGCAAGGGGCAGACCTCGCTGATGGGCACCGCAAACGGCATGGCGGTGGCCTACCGCGTGAAGCTCGACACCGTGCGCGTGGGCGACATCGTCACCAGCAATGTCGAGGCCTCCGTCCTGGAGGGCAACCAGATCCCCTTCGCGCTCCTCGGCATGAGCTTCCTGAACCGCATGGAGATGAAGCGCGTCGGCGAGACCATGGTGCTGATCAAGAGGTTCTGAGCTCCCCGGTCTTGGGTTGGGGAGGGAGTAATGGGGGAACCGTAGGGTTCCCCCATTTCCTTACTTGGAGGTGTTGCCTTTTTCCTTCTCGATCATCGCGTACGCCGAGTGGTTGTGGATGGACTCGAAATTCTCCGACTCCACCCTGTACCACTCGATGCGCTTGTCGCGGTTGAGATCCGCAGCGATGTCGCGCACCATGTCCTCGACGAACTTGGGATTGTCGTAGGCGTGCTCGGTGACGAACTTCTCGTCCGGCCGCTTCAGCAGGCCGTAGAGCTCGCTCGAGGCGTGCCTCTCCGCGTACTCGACCAGTTCCTCGATCCACACGAAGCCCTTGGTGCGGGCGGTGATCGTGACGTGCGAGCGCTGGTTGTGCGCGCCGTAGTCGGAGATACCTTTCGAGCACGGGCACAGGCTCGTCACCGGGACAAGGACCTTCATCTTGAAGCATTTTTCGCCCTTGTTGATCTCGCCGACGAAGGTCACCTCGTAGTCCATCAGGCTCTTCACCTTCGACACCGGGGCGGACTTGTTTACGAAGTAAGGGAACTGCATCTCGATGTGCCCGGATTGAGCTTCGAGCCGCTCGACCATCTCGTCGAGCATCAGCTTGAACGTGTCGACCGAGATCTCGCGCTCGTGGGCGTTCAGGATTTCCACGAAGCGCGACATGTGGGTGCCCTTGAACTGATGCGGCAGCCCCACGTACATGTTGAACATCGCGACGGTGCTCTGCGCGCCGCCCGAGCGCTCCGCGACCTTGATCGGGTGGCGGATCGCCTTGATTCCTACCTGGTCTATGGCGAGCTTGCGCCGATCCTCGGACTTCTGGACATCGGGGATGGCAAGCGGGTCACGCGTGTTCATGAAGAGCCTTTCGCAGGAAGGGGCTCACTATTGGACGATTCTAACATGCGCCCCGTTCCCGCCTTTTTCAAGGCGGCGGCGTACCGCGGACTATTGCAGGCGGGCGCGGACGGCCGCGGCGATGCCTGACGCGTCCAGGCCCACGGACGCGAGCAACTGCGCCTGATCACCGTGATCGACGAATCGATCGGGGAGACCGAGGTGAAGCAGCGGAGTCGGCATCGCGCGCCCGGCGAGCGCCTCCGCGACGGCGCTTCCCGCGCCGCCGGACACGGCGTTCTCCTCGACGGTGACCAGGAGCCGGTGCGTCGCGGCCAGCTCGGCGACCAGCTCCGAGTCCAGAGGCTTGACGAAGCGCATGTCCGCGACGGTCGCGTCCAGATCCTCCGCCGCGTCGAGCGCGGGCCTCACGACCGTGCCGAACGCGAGAATGGCGACACCGCCGCGACCGCGGCGGCGTATCACGCCCTTCCCGACCGGGAGCGCCCGCATGTCCTTCGAGACGGGCGCGCCCGGTCCGCTGCCCCGCGGATAGCGGACGGACGCGGGCTGCCCGAGCGAGAACGCCGTATACAGCATCTGGCGGCACTCGTTCTCGTCGCTCGGCGCCATGACCACCATGTTGGGCACGCAGCGCAGATACGTGAGATCGAACGCGCCGTTGTGCGTGGCTCCGTCCCCGCCGACCAAGCCGGCTCGGTCGAGCGCGAACACGATCGGGAGATTCTGGATGCAGACGTCGTGGATCAGCTGGTCGTAGCCCCGCTGCAGGAACGTCGAATAGATGGCGAGCACCGGTTTCATGCCCTCGCAGGCGAGCCCGGCGGCGAAGGTGACCGCGTGCTGCTCGGCAATGCCCACGTCGAAATACCGATCGGGGAATTCCTCCGCGAAGCGTACGAGGCCCGAACCCTCGCGCATCGCCGGCGTGATGCCGACCAGGCGCGAATCGAGCCGCGCCATGTCGCACAGCCACTCGCCGAATACCTGCGTGTAAGTCGGCTTCCCGCCGCCGGCCTTCTTGACGATTCCCTGCGCCGGATCGAATTTCCCGGGACCGTGATAGAGCACCGGATCGGCCTCGGCGAGCTTGTAGCCCTGCCCTTTCTTGGTCACGACATGCAGGAACTGCGGGCCTTTCAGCTCCTTGATGTTCTTCAGCGTGGGAACCAGCGAGTCGAGGTCGTGGCCGTCGATCGGCCCCACGTAGTTGAAGCCGAACTCCTCGAAGAGCGTCGACGGCACGACCAGGCCTTTCGCGTGCTCCTCCACCTTCTTCGCGAGATTCCACAGGGGCGGGACCCCGGCGAGCACCTTCTCCCCGGCCTTCCTCGCGGCGGCGTAGAAGCGTCCCGACATCAGGCGCGCAAGGTAGCGGTTGAGCGCGCCGACCGCCGGGGAGATCGACATGTCGTTGTCGTTGAGGATCACGAGCAGGTCGGTGTCCATCACGCCGGCGTTGTTGAGCGCCTCGAAGGCCATGCCGGCCGACATGGCGCCGTCGCCGATCACCGCGACGACGTGGCGCTTCTTTTCCCCGGTCTCGCCTTTCAGCTTCGCCGCCTGCGCCATTCCCAGGGCCGCGCTCACCGAGGTGCTCGAGTGCGCCGTGCCAAAGGTGTCGTACTCGCTCTCGCTGCGGCGGGGAAAGCCCGAGATCCCGCCCGTCATGCGCAGCCGGCTCATCGCCTCGCGCCGCCCCGTCAGGATCTTGTGCGCGTAGGTCTGGTGGCCGACGTCCCAGACGATCCGGTCGTAGGGCGTGTTGAAGACGTGATGCAGCGCGACGGTCAGCTCGACCGTGCCGAGATTCGAGGAGAGATGGCCTCCCGTCTGGCTGACCGACTCCAGCAGAAACGTGCGCAGCTCGACGGCGAGGCGCCCCAGCGCCCTGCGGTCCATGGCGCGGAGCGCCGCGGGATCGTCGACGCTCTTCAGCAGCTCGTACGCGGCCGGATCGAAATCGGCCGATCCGGCCTCCGGGGCGCTCCCCGGCAGATCCGCTTTTCCGATCGCGCTCATGAAGCGCCGATTATCCCGCAAAACCCGCGCCCACGCGCGAGCGCGCCGCGGCGCGCATCAGAACTTCCGCAGGACGATGAAGTCCGCGAGCTCGCCGAGCCTGCGCGCGGCGCCGCCCAGCGGAGCGAGGGCCTCGTGCGCATCCCCGCGCAACTCCTCGGCGAGCGCCTTGGCGCCGGGGAGCCCGAGCGCCGAAACGTAGGTCGGCTTGTTGTTCTTCGCGTCTTTGCCCACCGTCTTGCCGAGCGTCGCGGTCGAGGATTCCCGGTCGAGCACGTCGTCGACCACCTGGAAGGCCAGCCCCACGCATTTCGCATAGTGATCGAGCCGCCCGAGATGCGAGGGAGCGGGCGCCTGCGACGTGCGCGCCCCCAGCCCCACCGCCGCGCGGATCAGAGCTCCGGTCTTGTGGATATGCATATGCTCGAGCTCGGGCACGGTCAGGGCTTGGCCCACGCTTGCCAGATCGATCGCCTGTCCGCCCGCCATGCCGCGGCTGCCGCAGGCGACCGCGAGGATCTTGAGCATCTCGACCTGGATCGCGGGGTCGTCGCTCAGACGGTGCTCGGCGACGAGCTGGAATGCAAGCGACTGTAGGCTGTCACCGACGAGAAGCGCGGTCGCCTCGTCGAACTCGATGTGGCAGGCGGGTTTGCCCCGCCTGAGAACGTCGTCGTCCATGCACGGCAGGTCGTCGTGCACGAGCGAGTAGGCGTGGATGCACTCGAGGGCGCAGCCGAGGATCTCGAGCCTGCCCGGATCGGCTCGCGCGGGATCGCCGGCGGCGGCTTCGCCCGCGGCGAACGCGAGCAGCGGCCTGATGCGCTTGCCCCCGCCCAGGACGGCGTAGCGCATCGCCTCGTGCAGGCGCTGCGGGGCGATCGCCGCGGAGGGCAGGACGCGCTCCAGGGCCGCTTCGGTGCGCGCCTGGACTCTCGCCATCCAGGCCGTGAAATCACTCGTCGTCGTCGGCACCGGGAAAATTCTTGAGGGTGTTCTCTTCGAGCACCTTCACCTGCTGCTGGGCGCGTGCCAGGATACCCTGGCAGTATTGCGCGAGCTCCAGGCCTCGCTTGTGGGCCGCGAGCGACTGCTCCAGGGTCAGCTTGCCCGACTCCATCGTGGACACGATCTTCTCGAGCTCGGCGAGGGCCGCCTCGAAGCTCTCGGGCTGATCGGATTTCGCGGGCTTGGAGCTCATCGTGGCGGCGGGGGCTTCCGGGGGCTCGTGCGGAACGGAGCAAAATAGCCCAAGGGGGAGAGCCGGTCAATCACGCCGGGCCGGGTCCAAAAAATCCCTGGTGCCCCCGTGGAAAAAGGTCTAGAATCGCGCGCATTTTTAGCTCCCGAGGAACCTCTCGACAGCATGTCCGACCTGCCCGGTTCGCGAGCACTCAAGCCCAACGCCTCGCAGCTTCCCGTTTCCTGGTACTTCGACCCGAAGGTGTTCGATCTGGAGCAGAAGCTCCTCTTCGCCGCCGCTCCCGGCTACGTCGGGCACGAACTGATGGTGCCCAACGTGGGCGACTACCGGACCCTCGCCACGACGGATCACGGCAAGGTGCTGGTCAGGAACACCCGGGGCGTCGAGTTGCTCTCGAACGTTTGCCGCCATCGCCAGGCGATCCTGCTCGAAGGGCACGGCAACGCCCGGAACATAGTGTGCCCGCTGCACCGCTGGACCTACGACATGCAGGGCGAGCTGCTCGGCGCCCCGCACTTCCCCGACAATCCCTGCCTCAACCTCGGCAGAACGCCGCTGCAGAACTGGCGCGGACTGCTGTTCGCAGGCAAGCGCGACGTCGCCGGGGACCTGGCGTCGCTGTCGATCGCCGACCAATTCGACTTCTCCGGCTACATGCTGGACAGCGTCCAGATCCTGGAGCTCGAGCAGAACTGGAAGACCTTCATCGAGGTGTACCTCGAGGACTACCACGTCGTGCCCTTCCATCCGGGGCTCGGAAACTTCGTCACCTGCGACGACCTCAAGTGGGAGATCGCCGACGCTTACTCGGCCCAAACCGTCGGAGTGAAGGACGGGTTTGCGAAGCCGGGAACGCCCGCCTACGCGAAATGGCACGAGGCGCTCACCCGCTACCTGGACGGCAGGCCCGCGAAGCAGGGGGCCATCTGGTTCCTCTACTACCCGAACGCGATGATCGAGTGGTACCCGCACGTTCTCGTGGTGAGTACCCTGTTCCCTCGCTCGCCCACCCACACGACCAACGTGGTCGAGTTCTACTATCCGGAGGAGATCGTGCTCTTCGAGCGCGACTTCGTCGCGGCCGAGCAGGCGGCGTACATGGAGACCGCAGACGAGGACGACGTCATCGCCAAGCGCATGGACCGCGGCCGCCGCGCTCTCTACGAGCGCGGCGAGAACGAGGCGGGGCCGTATCAGTCGCCGATGGAAGACGGCATGATGCGCTTCCACGAGTACCTGGGACGCGGGCTCGCCGGACACATCTGACGGGCTGTCCCCGCGCCGCCCCGGGTAAGATGGCGGCATGATCCTCACGGCGCTCGTCGACACCGCAACCCTCGCGCGGCATCTGGGCGATCCTGACTGGGTGGTGTTCGACTGCCGCCACGATCTCGCCGATCCCGGGCGCGGGCGCGCCGAGTACGGCCAAAGGCACGTCCCGGGAGCGCGCTTCCTGCATCTCGACGAGGATCTCTCCGCGCCCAAGACCGGGAAGAATGGCCGTCATCCGCTTCCCGACCCGGCGAAGCTCGCCGCAACGCTCGGGCAGGCCGGCGTCGATTCCGCAAAGCAGGTCGTCGCCTACGATGCGCAGGGAGGCATGGTCGCCGCCCGGCTGTGGTGGCTGCTGCG
>DATEGT010000060.1:0-25035 GCA_035280025.1 Burkholderiales bacterium
GGCAACCTCGTGGTCGCGCCGCACACCTACAAGAAGATCCCCTACGATCCCCTGAGGGATTTCGTGCCGATCGCAATTCTCGCGACCAATTATCTGGCGGTCGTCGCGAACCCCAAGCTCCCCTTCAAGACCGCCGCCGAGATGGTCGCCTGGGCGAAAGCGAACCCGGGAAAGCTGACGCTCGCCACGAACGGGGAGGGTGGGTTTCCCCACCTCGCCTTCGAGAACCTCGCCGTCATGGGCGGATTCACCTTTCAGCACATCCCGTACAAGGGAGCGGCCCAGATCGCGACCGACGTCATCGGCGGGCAGGTGCAGCTCGGGATCGGCGCCTACACGAGCCTTTCGCCCCACGTACTATCGGGGCGCCTGCGGCTGATAGCGGTGACCAATCCGGTGCGCGTTCCGAACAAGCCCGAGCTGCCGATTTTCGCCGACGCGGTTCCCGGCTACGATTCGCGCGGCTGGTTCGGCTACGTCGCACCGACCGGCGTGCCCCGCGACGTCATCCGGGTGCTGAACGAAGAGATAAACCGCGCGATGAAGCTCCCGGACGTCGCCGACAAGATGACCGCCGCCGGGCTCATCATCGTCACCGAGTCGCCGGAGTTCTTCGGCGACATCCTCCGCGCGGACTACGCGAAATACGGCAAGCTCGTCCACGACATCGGATTCAAGCCGCAGTGAGGTGGCGCCGTGCCGCGCCCTGGTTTCTCCTGCTCGCATTCTCGGCTCCGGCTCTGGCCTGGGGACCCGAAGGCCATCGCGTGGTGGGAGAGATCGCCGCGAGATATCTGAGCGCCAAGGCGCAGGCGCAAGTCTCCGAGCTGCTGAAGAACGACCGTCTCGCCGACGGCCAACCGTCGGGCCGGCACACGCTCGGTGAGATCGCGAACTGGGCCGACGAGATCAAGGATTTCGAATGGGGCAGGCGGCGCGCGTCCTGGCACTACGACGACGTTCCGCTGTGCAGGCCCGCCGAGTACGCGAGGTACTGCCGCAGCGGCCGCTGTGCGTCCGCGCAACTCGCGCGCCAGATCGAATTGCTCGGCGATCCGGGCTCGAGGCCGCGCGCGAGAAACGAAGCCCTGAAGTGGGTGGTGCACCTTGTCGGGGACATCCACCAGCCTTTGCACGCAGCCGACCGCGGCGACCGCGGCGGCAATCTGGTACGAGTGTCGTTTTTCGGCCAGCGGGACAACCCGCCATACGGCAGCCTCAGCCTGCACGCGGTCTGGGACGTCCTGCTCCTCAGCAGGCTGACCGCCGATCGCGGCGGCGAGCGCTTCCTCGTTTCGGCGCCGATCGCGGAAAGCGACCGCAGAGCCTGGGAGCAGGGCTCGATTCCCGCGTGGATCGCCGAGAGCTACGCTTTGGCGCGCGATCGCGTCTATCCGACCTTGCCGGTTCTGGCGTCCTGCGGAAGGCGGATCAGGGAGATCGTCGATCTCGGCGAGCCGTACTACGCGAACGCCGCACCGGTGGTCGAGATGCAGCTTAGGAAGGCCGGGGTGCGCCTTGCCAGAGTGCTGAACGATGCGCTCGGCCACTAGCCCGGGTGGGCCCGAGTGACCGTGAACTATTGCACGGATCGCGAGTCGCGCCGTCGGCGGGTGCCGAAAGGCTCACGAAACGATTTCCGGCAGCGTCCTGGACGTTGCTTGGCAACATATTTCATTGCTCGCAGAGGGGTTGGGTGCGAGACTTACTTTATATTCAACGAGTCGGCACGCGGACGCAAGCGACGTGCCCTTCCTCCAGGGGGACCAGGGATTCCATGAACGGGCCGGACCGTCAGAAAGAGATCGCCGTTCCGGACGGCGAGACGCTCTTCGATTCCTTCTTCGGGCAGACCGCCGTGGGCATCGCGGTCGGCTCGCTCGACGGCATCTTCCTGCGCGCCAACCAGGCGCTCTGCCGGCTGCTCGGCTACGACGAGCAGGACCTGCTGCGCAAGACCTTCGAGGAGATCACGCACCCCGAGGATCGGCAGGCTTCGCGCGATTTCCAGCAGGAGCTCCTCGCCACCTCCCAGTCGCGGGTCTACGAGAAGCGGTATCTGCACAGGAGCGGCTCGACCGTCTGGGTACGGATCACCGGCGCGCTGGTCAGGGACGGAGCGGGCGCCCCGTTGTGCTCGGTCGCACTAGTCCATGACATCACCGAGCTCAAGCTCGCCGAAGAGGCGCTTAAGGCTAGCGAGGCCAGGTTCCGGCGAATGGTGGAGTTGAGCTCCGACTGGTACTGGGTGCAGGACGAGAATTTCCGTTTTGTGGAGCTGCCCGGCGTGGAAAAGCGCGGCATCGGCCAGGAATTCTTCATTGGAAAGGCGCGCTGGGAGCTTCCGGGGCTGGCCCCGCTCCCGGAGCGCGTGTGGCAGCAGCACCGCGAGCGGCTCGAGCGCCACGAGCCGTTCAGCGACTTCGTATACGCGGGGGCCGATGCGAGCAGCCAGCAGCGTTACCTGAGCGTGACCGGCGAGCCGATATTCGACGCGCAGGGGCGCTTCAAGGGTTATCACGGTATCGGCAAGGACATCACGGACAAGGCGCTGGCGCAGAAAGCGCTGGAGGACAGCGAGCTGCGCTACCGCATGCTGTTCGACATCCACCCGCAGCCGATGTGGGTGGTCGAGAACAAGACTCTGCGTTTCCTGGCCGTGAACCAGGCGGCGGTGGATCAATACGGCTACAGCAGGGAGGAGTTCCTCTCGATGGCGGCCGATCAGCTTCGCTATCCGGAAGACATTGCCAAGCTCCTGAGGGATTTCCAGGACCAGAGCCGCTCGTACATGCAGCGCGTTGCACGCCACCGCAAGAAGAACGGCGACGAGATCGACGTCGAGATCGTGTCGTTCAATCTCGAGTTCGACGGCAAGCCGGCCCGTCTGGCCGTGGTCACCGACGTCACCAAACGCCTCAAGTCCGAAGCCCAGGCGCGAGAGATCGAAGAGCGCTACCAGGCGCTGCTCGCCTCGCGGAACGGCAAGCGGCGCTAGCCCGCAGTCGCGCCGGCGAGGCGCATCAAATCACCTAGGTTTTCGTGCCCGCACCCGGACGTAGGCGCCGCCCACCGGCCGCGAGAAGGAGTGGGCAGGAGGGCATCTTCCCGATCACGAGTTGTTGTATTCTCTCGTCCAAAGACGAACGGGAACGCGATTGAAATTCTCCTTCTTCCACCTGATGCCCTACACGCATCTGGAGCTGGAACCGCACGAGTGGCCTTTCCCGAATCGCTACTTCGACGCCGCGAAGGCGAGCGCGCTCTACCGCACCTACGTCGACAGCATGATCCACGCGGAGTCCTGCGGATTCGACTGGGTCGGCTGCAACGAGCACCACTTCAGCCCGTACGGAATGATGGCGAATCCCAATCTCATCGGCGGCGCTCTCGCGTATTCCACGAAACGCTCGAAGATCGCGATCACCGGCAACCTGGTGCCTCTCAACAACCCCATCCGCGTCGCCGAGGAATACGCGATGCTCGACTGCATGACGGGCGGGCGGCTCGTGGCCGGCCTGATGCGCGGCATTCCTCACGAGTACCTCGCGTACAACATCCCGCCCGGCGAGTCATGGGAACGGCAGCGCGAGGCCGTGCACCTGATTCTCAAGGCATGGACAGAGCCCGAGCCCTTCGGCTGGGAAGGCAAGCACTTCCAGTACCGCCAGGTCTCGATCTGGCCCAAGCCGATGCAGAAGCCGCACCCGCCGCTCCTGATCTCGGCGAGCAACGCCGACTCGGCGAAGTTCGCCGCCGAGATGCGCGCCACCATGGGCATGGTGCTGCTCGCCGACCTGCCGAGCGGAAAGGATTGCATCCGCATCTACAAGGAGGCGGCGAGGGCGAGCGGCTGGGAGCCGGCGCCCGAGAACATCCTCGTCGGCATGCATACCTGCATCGCCGAGACGGACGAGGAGGCGCGCCGCTGGCTGGGCCAGGGTCTGAAATACTTCGACGAGGTTCTGATGGGCGGCCTGCAGCTGTCGCAGCGCATCGTGCTGCAGAAGACGCGCTATTTCGAGAGCGACGAGAGCCGCGACCGCTGGAAGAGCCGGCTCGACAAGCGCCGCACGCTCACGCTCGACGAGCAGATCGAGCGAGGCACGGTGCTGTGCGGCAGTCCCGAGACGGTCGTGAAGCAGATCAAGCGTATCCACGCCGAGCTCGGCCACGGAGTCTTCAATTTCACCGTTAAGGTCGGAACGCTGCCTGACGACGTTATCCGCAAGGGCATGGAACTCTTCCGCGACCGCGTGCTGCCGCACGTCCGGGATCTGTAATGCAACCCCGGGCAAGCAAGATAGCCCTGTCCTCCGGCGAGCTCAGTTTCTACGCCGCGGGCGAGGGGCGCCCGCTGGTGTACCTGCATCCCGCGGGCGGCGTGCGCTGGACCAAGGTGCAGGACGAGCTCGCGAAATCCTTCAAGCTGCAGGTGCCGATCATGCCCGGCTTCGACGGTGCACCAGCGCACGCCTCCGTGAAATCTATGAGGGCGCTGGCCGGGCTGGCCGCCGAGTTCATCGAAAAGACGGTGAGCGGTCCCTGCGATCTCATCGGCTGCTCCTTCGGCGGCTACCTCGCCGCCTGGCTCGTCGCGGAGCGGCCCGACCTTGTCGACCACCTAGTGCTCGAATGTCCAGCGGGTTTCCGTCCCAAGGGGCGCGGAGGCAGGCCGCCCGATCCGGAGGAGCTGAAGAAACTCCTGTTTCTTCACCCGGAAAAGCTTCCTCCCGAAACGAAGAGTGCCGACGTCGAGGCCGCGAACCGCAGAATGCTGCCGCACTACGGCTATTCGCCCGACACCGACGAGGATCTCCTCGCGCGCCTGCCTGCGATCGACAAGCTCACGCTGATCCTGCACGGCACCGCCGACCGCATGATCCCGAAGGAGAGCGTGCAGCTCCTGAAGAGCCGGTTGCCTCACGCCTATCTCGTCTACATCTGGGATGCGGCGCACGCGATCGAGGTCGACCAACCCGAGCGCATGCTGGCCGTGCTCACGAGCTTCCTGCAGCGCTCCGAGGGCTTCATGGTCAACTGGGGCACGCTGGCGGTGAACCCGGGTTGAAGCGGTGGACACGCGACCGCCGTTCCGGGCGGACCAGGTCGGGAGCCTGCTTCGTCCCCCGGAGATCAAGGAAGCGCGGGCGCAGCTCGAGCGCGGGGAGATAAGCGCCGAGCGCCTGCGCGACGTCGAGGACCGCTGCATCCGTGCCGCGGTCGCGCGGCAGGAATCGATCGGCCTGCGCGGCGTTACCGACGGCGAGTACCGGCGCGGCTGGTGGAATCACGACTTCCTCGGAAAGATCGACGGTGTCGAGATCGCGCTCGACCAGAAGTCCTACAAGTTCGCGGGTTCCGATGACCCGCGCTACACGCCGCAGGTGCGCCGCAACGTCCGGCGAGCGCGCCCCCTGATGCTCGATCACTTCAGGTACCTGAGGTCGGTCGCGAGGAACACCCCGAAGTTCACCATGCCTTCGCCGTCCATCCTCTACCACCGCGGCGGGCGCGCGGCGATCAGCCGGGACGCCTATCCCGACCTCGACGCGCTGTGGCGCGACGTGGCCCGGGTCTACCAGGAGGAGATCCGCGACCTCGCTGCGGCCGGATGCACCTACCTGCAGATAGACGACACCAGCTTCTCGTTTCTGTGCGACCAGAAATTCCGCGCCAGCTGCCGTGCCCGCGGGGACGATCCGGAGGCGCTGCCGCACATGTACGCCGCGGCGGTCAACGCGGCGATCGCCGACCGGCCGTCGGGCATGACGATCGTGATGCATACCTGCCGCGGCAACTGGAAGAGCACCTGGCTTGCCGACGGCGGATACGAGCCGGTCGCGCGGGCCGTGTTCCAGGAGACCGCGGTCGACGGATATTTCCTCGAGTACGACAGCCAGCGCGCCGGCAGCTTCGAACCGCTGCGCCTGGTCCCGAAGGGCAGGAAGGTGGTGCTCGGCCTGGTGTCGACGAAGACGCCGGTTCTCGAGAAAGGAGACGTACTGAAAAGGCGGATCGAGGAGGCGGCCGGATACGCGCCGCTCGAGAATCTCTGCATCAGCCCCCAGTGCGGCTTCGCGAGCACGCACCACGGCAACCTGCTGACTGAGGACGAGCAGTGGAGAAAGCTCGAGCTGGTGGTGCGGGTGGCGAGGGAGGTATGGGGCGAGTAGGGTTACTCCACGCGGACACCCGAGAGCTCGATCAGCCGCTCCCAGCGCGCGTACTCGGCCTTGAGGTAGTCGGAGAACTGCTCGGGCGTGTTGCCCACCGCCTCGAACCACCGGCGCGTCACGTACTGCTCTCGGAAGGCAGGGTCGGCGAGGATCTTCGCCGTATCGGCGTAGATCTTGGCAACGATCTCGCGCGGCATCCCCGCCGGCCCGACGAGCGCGAACCAGGTCCCCGCCTCGTAGCCGGGCACTCCGGACTCGGCGATCGTGGGCAGGTCGGGCAGGCCCGGGATGCGCCGGGCGGTGGCGGCCGCGACCAGCCTGAGTTTTCCCGCGCGCGCGTGGGGCTCGACGAGCAGCGGCGTCACCATCATCATCTGGATCCGTCCGGAGAGCAGATCGGTGACCGCGGGCGCTGCCCCCTTGTAGGGAACGTGCACGATGTCGATGCCCAGCAGATTCTTCAGGTAGTCGACGCTGATGTGCGCCGAGGAGCCGAGGCCGAACGATCCGTACGAGAGCTTGCCGGGGTTGGCCTTGGCGTACGCCACCAGCTCCTGGAAGGACCTAGCCGGAACCGAAGCGTGCACGGCGACCACCCAGGGAAAGCGCACGAGCACCGTGATCGGCGTGAAGCCGTTGACGCCGTCGTACGGGAGCTTCTTGTACAGGTGCGGATTGATGACGAACGAGGACGCGTCCGACACCAGCAGCGTGTACCCGTCGGGTGCGGACTTGGAGACGAAATCGGCGCCGAGGATCTGGTTCGCGCCGGCGCGATTCTCGACCACGACCGGCTGCCCCCAGGCGGGGGAGAGGCGCGACGCGAGGGCGCGCGCGAAGGCATCGGTCGCGCCGCCGGGAGATGTCGGCACCACGATCTTGACGGCGTGCGCCGGAAACGGCTGCGCGGAAGCGGTTCCGGCGGCGAGCGCCGCGGCCGCGAAAAGCAGCGGGGCGAGCACGGAAGCGCGGAGGCGGCGTAGAATCATCGGCGCTACATTGTATGCCTGACTCGAGCGCTACCGCATGAAACCGTCCATGGCCGGGCGTGTCTAAGAATCACTCTCATTCCACATCGATGCGGATTTCAATGATGCACGAAATACTTGGCGTTACCGACGAGCCCGGGGTTCACCGGCGCTGGTTCCACGACGATTACTTCGACCTCTTCGTGTGGCAGGCCGGGGGCGGAGAACTCGTGCAGTTCCAGCTCTGCTACGGCATCGACTCGAGCGAGCGCGCGCTGGTGTGGCACAAGCGCGGCGGGTATTTCTTGGACGGAGTCGAGCCCGGGAAATCCGGCAAAGGGAACGTGCTGGGGGAGAAATCATCGAAGAAGGGCGATCCACTGGTCGAGCGCTTCGACGCCGCGTCGGGCGGCCTCCCCGAGGACATCCGGAACGCGATGACCGCCCGTTTGCGCGAATTCGCCGAGAGGAAGGACGCTACTCCGGCGCGCCGCAAGCGTTTCCGCCGCGCTTCCTGGCAGCGCGGCTAGCGGGGCCTTCGGACCGATGTGGCACGTCCTGACTCAGACGCTGATCGTGGTGTTCCTGCTGCTTGCGGTCGCGGGGCTGGGCGTAGGCATCGGCCTGATGCTGTCCGTACGGACGACCTCGGAGTTCTTTCGCGAGCTGAACCGCAGGTTGTCGCGGCGCGAAACGTCCCCCGGGGGCACGCACTCCTATCAGCGCTGGCTCGCGGGCGCTTTCGCCCTCGGCGGGCTGGTCGCCACCTTCGGCCTGGTGGCGGCGGTGGACGTGGCGGCGCTCAGCAGGATCCTCGCCGAGGGAAGCTCCGCGGACTTCATCGCGACGGTCCTCGACTGGGTGCGCTGGCTCCTGGTCGTGGGCAGCGTCGCCGGCGTCGTGGTCGGCACGACGCTGCTCTTCGCTCCTCACGCCGAAAGCAGGCTCGAGGCGTTCACGGACCGCTGGGTGTCGCCCCGCGTCGTCCACGGCTGGGACGGCGTGGACGTGACCCTCGACAGGCTGGTCGAGGCTCACCCCGTGCCCGCCGGGTGGCTCCTCGCCTGCACCTCGGCCGCGGCGGCGCTTTGCGCGGTCTTCATGCTGGTCCGCTACTCCTGAACCGCAAGACGGTCGCGGTGCTCGAGAGCCGGCTGGGCGCCCAGCTCGCCGGCCTCGTCGAAAAGCACGGGGGCCGTGCGATGCTCGCCCCGGCGCTCGAGGAGGTTCCCGATATAGATCCCGGAAAGATCGAGCGCCTCGCGGGTGAGCTGGAGCGGCGCCCGCCGCGAGCGGCGATCTTCCAGACCGGGGTCGGAACGCGGGCGCTGTTCGAAGCGACCGACGCGCTCGGGATCACGCCGAGGATTCTCGCCGCGCTGTCGAAGTGCGTCGTGGTCGCGCGCGGCCCCAAGCCCACGGGGGTGCTGCGTTCGCGCGACGTGCGCGTCGACCGCGGGGCCGCGGAGCCGTATACCACCGCGCAGGTCCTCGAATCGATCCACGACCTCCCCTTGCGGGGAGAGCTCGTTCTGGTGCAGCGCCACGGCGAAACCAACGTCGAGCTGGCGAAGGTCCTGCAGGCGAGGGGGGCCGAGGTCGTCGAAATACCCACGTACCGCTGGGCGCTCCCGGAGGACACGCGGCCGCTGGAAGCGCTGATCGCCGCGCTCGCCCGCGGCGAGGTCGACGCCGCGGTGTTCACCAGCGCCTCGCAGGCGCACAATCTGTTCGCGCTGGCGCGCCGGATCGGCGAGAGCGCCTCGCTCCCGGCGAATCTGAACCGCACGCTGGTCGCGTCCATAGGGCCGGTGTGCAGCGCAGCCCTGAGGGCTCACGGGGTGGAGGTCGCGCTCGAAGCGAGCCCGCCGAAGCTCGGTCCGCTGGTCGCGGCCCTGGGGAAGGCGCTTTTGTCATAGCAGACTGGTACAATGCGCGACCTTTCGCGCACCCGGCTCCCGCAATGCCCCGCTCAATCCGCAATCTCGCGATCATCGCCCACGTCGACCACGGCAAGACGACCCTGGTCGACAAGCTCCTGCGGCAGTCGGGCACCTTCGCCGCGCATCAGCATCTCGTCGAGCGGGTCATGGACTCCAACGACCTGGAGCGCGAGCGCGGCATCACCATCCTCGCGAAGAATACCGCGGTGGACTACGAAGGCGTGCACATCAACATCGTCGACACGCCCGGGCACGCCGACTTCGGCGGCGAGGTGGAACGCTCGCTCTCGATGGTCGACGGCGTTCTGCTGCTGGTTGACGCGGTCGAGGGCCCGATGCCGCAGACGCGCTTCGTCACGCGCAAGGCGCTTGCGCTTGGGCTGAACCCGGTCGTGGTGGTGAACAAGATCGACCGTCCGGGGGCGCGGCCCGACTGGGTGGTCAACGCCACGTTCGACATGATGGACAAGCTCGGCGCATCCGAGCACCAGCTCGATTTTCCCGTGGTCTATGCCTCGGCGCTGCTCGGAACCGCGACCCTCGATCTGTCGAAGCCCGGAACCGACATGCGAGCCCTGTTCCAGACGATCATCGGCCGCGTTCCGGCGCCCAAGGGCGATCCGGACGGTGCACTGCAATTGCAGATCAGCAATATCGACTACTCGAGCTACGTCGGGCGCATCGGCATCGGCCGTATCGCGCGCGGCAGGATCAAGCCCGCGCAGGAGATCGTGGTGCTGCACGAAGGCCGCGAGCCCGCGAAAGCCAAGGTCGGCCAGGTCATGGGTTTCCGCGGCCTGGAGAGAATTCCGATGGAGGAGGCGGCCGCGGGCGATATCGTGCTCGTGACTGGCGTGGAGGAGACCGCCATCGGCGTCACTTTCGCCGATCCGCTTCAGCCCGAGGCGCTGCCCATGCTCCGTGTGGACGAGCCCACGCTCACCATGAACTTCCAGGTCAACACCTCGCCGCTCGCCGGCCAGGAAGGGCGCTTCGTCACCAGCCGGCAGATCCGGGAGCGCCTGTTCCGCGAGCTGCAGGGCAACGTCGCGCTGCGCGTCGAGGAGACCGCCGACGCCGACGTGTTCCGCGTCTCCGGGCGCGGCGAGCTGCACCTCACGATCCTGCTCGAGAACATGCGCCGCGAAGGCTACGAGCTGGCGGTGTCGCGGCCCCGGGTGGTCACCAAGGTGGTCGGCGGGGTGAAGCACGAGCCCTTCGAGGTGCTCACGGTCGACGTCGAGGATCAATACCAGGGCGCGGTGATGGAAGCGCTGGGCGCCCGGCGGGCCGACCTGCTCGACATGATGCCCGACGGCCGCGGCCGCGTGCGCCTGGACTACCGCATCCCCGCGCGCGGGCTGATCGGCTTCCAGTCGGAATTCCTCAACCTCACGCGCGGCAACGGGCTCATGAGCCACGTGTTCGACGAATACGGCCCGATGAAGGCGGAGATCCCCTCGCGGCGCAACGGCGTGCTGATCTCGGCCGAGCAGGGCGAAGCCGTCGCTTACGCGCTGTGGAAGCTGCAGGAGCGCGGGCGCATGTTGGTGAGCCCGGGCGAGCGCCTTTACGAAGGCATGGTGGTCGGCGTGCACAGCCGCGACAACGATCTCGTCGTCAACCCGATCCGCGAGAAGCACCTCACCAACATCCGCGCGGCGGGGAAGGACGAGGCGATCCTGCTCACCCCGCCGATCCAGCTCACGCTCGAGCTCGCGGTCGAGTTCATCGAAGACGACGAGCTGGTCGAGATCACGCCGAAATCGATTCGGGTGCGCAAGCGCCATCTCCAGGAGCACGAGCGGCGCCGCGCCGCGCGCGTCGAGCCCGCCACCGAGGTCACCGCGGCCTAAGCGATCAGGTAGCGCTTCACCGCTTCTTCGTTCCAGCGCATCCCGCTTCCCGGCCGCTCCGGAATCACGGCCTGGCCGCCGACGACGCGCAGGGGCTCCTCGAGGATCGCGTCGGCCCAGTCCACGTACTCGAGATAGTGGCAGGTCGGCGTGACCGCCAGCAGGTGCGCGCTCGTTTCCGGA
The DNA here is from genome assembly GCA_035280025.1 of Burkholderiales bacterium. Lineage (GTDB taxonomy): Bacteria > Pseudomonadota > Gammaproteobacteria > Burkholderiales > SG8-39 > VBDM01. The sequence continues at coordinate 11,130 of DATEGT010000060.1, forward strand.
AAGAGATGGGAGGACATCGGCTTCTTGTGCTGTTGCGCGAGATCTGCCGCGCGCAGCCAGCCGCTTACTCCTCCGATCCTCTCCAGGTCCGGCATGACGAAGTCGCAGGCTTTGGCGTCGATCGCCTCGCTCATCTGCTCGGGCAGCGAGAAGTTCTCGCCGATCTGGACGGGCGTCGCCAACGCGGCCGCGAGCTCGGCACAATGGCGGAAGTCGTCGTGGCGGATCGGCTCCTCGATCCAGGCGACGCCTTCGGATTCGAGCGCCCGTCCGCGCTCCAGCGCTTCGACATACGATAGCGCCTGATTGTAGTCGACCATCAGTTCCACGGATTCGGGCAGGCGTTTGCGTACTGCGCGGACCGCGGCGAGGTCGGCAGCCGGCTTGGCGTGCCCCAGGCGGAGCTTCACCGCGCGGAAACCGCCTTCGAGCAATTTCACCGCCTCGTCGGCTGCGGCCTCCGGCGCCATCAGCCCCAGGCCGTTGCTGTTGTAGGCGCGGACGCTGCGCGGCGCGCCTCCGAGGAGCTTCACCAGCGGAACGCCCGCCGCGACCGCGAGAGCGTCCCAGCAGGCGCAGTCGAACCCGGCCATCGCCATGCGCACGATCCCCTGCACGCCGATCAGCCTGAACCGCCGCGCGAGCTTCGCCCAGAGCCCGGCCGGCTCGATCGCATCGCCCTTCGCGGCGCGCGCGATCTCGCCCAGCATCGCGATGATCCCCGGGGCCACGGCAGGGAGGTAGCAGAAAAGATAAGCGCGTCCGGTCACGCCTTCCTCGGTCTCGACGTCGACGAGCATCAGGGGAGCGCTGCGTATCGTCGCCGCGCTGGTGCCGAGCGGCAGCTTCATCGGCACTTCGACCGCCCTTCCACGGATGCGGCGCAGCGTCAGCCGCGGCGGGCTCACGCGGGTCTTCCTCCCGCGTACAGCGCGAGGACGTCCCACACCGCGCGGTTCGCGGGAGTCGGGATGCCCTTCGCGGCGCCGAGCTGCGCCACGCCGCCGGAGAGCCATTCGACCTCCAGCCGGTTGCCGCGCTGCAGGTCGTGCGCCATAGAGGCAGCCATGTCGTCGGGAAGGCCGTCTGCGCGCGCAAGGCACGCGTCGGCGTAGTCGGCGGGAAGCGCGATACCGTGAGCGCGTCCCACGGCGACGGTTTCGCGGAAAACGTCGAGGAGAAAGGCGCGGGTCCGCGGATTCTTCCGTATCGGGCCGATGGTGGTGCGCATCGAGGCCGTGGTCGCCGAGATACCCACCAGGAACGCGTACTTCTCCCAGATCGCGCGCCGCACGTCGGTGGAGAGCTCCGCGTTCGCGCCCGACTTGGCCAAGGCCTCGTGGAGCCAGCGCGAGCGCTCGCTGAGGCGACCGTCATATTCGCCGACGACCACGCGCTGCATCGTTCCCGTCTGGAGGATCACGCCCGGGCGGGCGATGGTCGTCGCGACATAGCACACGCCGCCCATGACGGGCGCGTCGCCCAGCTCCCGGCGCAGGATATCGTCCTTGATCACGCCGTTCTGCAGCGAGAGCACGGCGGTGCCGGGCTTCAGCATCGGCCGCATTTGCGCGATCGCGGCTTCGGTGTCCCACAGCTTCACGGACAAGATCACGATGTCGACCGGCCCGATCGAGGCTGGGTCGTCGGTGGCGCTGACCTTCGGGACGTGGATATCCCCGTGGGTCTGGCTCTCGATCAGCAGGCCGCGCTCGCGCATCGCGGCGAGGTGCGCACCGCGCGCGATGAAGCTCACGTCGTATCCCGCGCGCGCGAGCCTGCCGCCGAAGAAGCCGCCCACGCCCCCGGATCCCATCATTGCGATTTTCATGTCGGCAATGGTAACCTGCCCTCGTCAGAGGAGAGGAGGAAGTCATGATTCGCCTTGTATCTCGCGCCGCTGCCGCGGCGGCGATGGCGCTGTGCGCGCTCGCCGTTCAAGCGCAGGCCTGGCCGACCAAGCCGGTGCACTTCATCGTGCCGTTTCCCCCGGGCGGCTCGGTCGACCCGCTTGCGCGCGTGCTCGGCGCGCGCCTGCAGGATTCGCTGGGGCAGCAGTTCATCGTCGAAAACAAGCCCGGCGCCTCGGGCTCGATCGGCGAGGCCTTCGTCGCGAAGAGCGCGCCGGACGGCTATACCTACGCCGTGACATTCGACACCCACGCGGTGAATCAATCCCTCATCCCCAATCTTCCCTACGACACGCTCAAGGATTTCGCGCCGGTGATGCTCGTTGGCACCGCACCGCTGGCGATCGTGACCGGTCCGTCCAAGCCTTACAGGAGCTTTGCCGATATCGTCGTCGCGGCGAAGGCGAAGCCGGAGGCGCTCTCCATCGGCTCGGTGGGCAACGGCAGCATCGGTCACCTCTCGATGATCGTGGTGCAGCAGCTGGGCCGCTTCAAGGTCACGCACGTGCCCTACAAGGGAGGCGGCCCGATGATGGCCGACGTGATGGGCAACCAGATCGAGCTGGGGATCGCCTCCACCGCGGCGCTCTCGGCGAACGTCAAAGGAGGCAAGCTGCGCGCGATCGCGATCACCGGCGACAAGCGCTCGCACGTGATGCCCGACGTGCCGACACTCGCCGAGCAGGGCGTCGCCGGCTTCTCGTCGTTCGACTGGTGGAGCATCCTGGCGCCGGCGGGCACCCCTAAGCCGATCATCGACAAGTTCCACGGCGAGCTGGTAAAGGCGCTCAACCGGCCCGACCTGCGCAAGCAGCTCACGGAGACCCTGGGTATGGACCTCGTCGTCAGCACGCCCGACGGGCTGCAGAAGTTCATGCAAGGCGAGGTCGAGCGCTGGGGCAAGGTGGTGAAGGACAACAACGTCCGGGCCGACTGAGATGACCCGGCACTTCCTCGCCGCTGCGCTTGCGGCGGCGCTTTGCGCCTCCGCCTCGTTTTCGACCAGGGCCCAGGACTATCCGGCGAAGCCGCTGCGCCTGATCGTCGGCTTTCCGCCCGGCGGCAACGTCGACGTCGTCGGCCGCATCGTCGCGCAGAAGATGAGCGAGGGCCTGGGACAGCAGGTGGTCCCCGAGAACCGCACCGGCGCGGGCTCGATCATCGCGAACGAGTACGTCGCGAAGTCACCTCCCGACGGCTACACGCTGCTGGTGGTGAGCGGCGCCTTCGTCACGCAGGCCGCGACGATGAAGAAGCTCCCCTACGATCCGCTGCGCGATTTCTCCTTCGTCTCGACGGTGGTGACCTATCCGCTGGTGTTCTCGGTGCGCGCGGACTCGCGCTTCCGCACGCTGGACGAGTTCATCGGCTACGTGAAGAGCAATCCCGGCAGGGTCAACTATCCGTCGCCTGGCATGGGAACCTTGTATCACCTGGCGGGCGAGATGTTCGTCGCCATGGCGGGGATCGACATGCAGCACGTGCCGTTCCGCGGCGGGTCCGAGCCCCTGACCGAGGTGCTGTCCGGCCGCATGGAGCTCCTCATCGACGCGCTGACCAACTCGTATCCCCACATCCAGGCGGGCAAGTTCAGGCCGCTCGCGGTGAGCTCCAGAGAGCGCTCGCCCTCGCTGCCGGCGGTGCCCACGGTCGCCGACAGTGTCCCGGGCTACGAGGCGAGCTCGTTCATCGGCCTCGCGGGCCCGGCGGGCATGCCGGCGGCGGTGGTCGAGCGCCTGAATCGCGAGGTGCACCGCGTGCTGGCGCTTTCCGACACCGGCCGGAAGTTTGCGGAGTGGGGCGGCACGCCGAGCGCGAGCAGTCCCGAGGAAATGCGGCGTCACGTGTCTGCGGAGATCGAGAAATGGAAAAAAGTGGTCGCGGCGAGAAAGCTCGAGCTGCAATAGCGGTCGTCCTGCTGTCGGCGCTCGCCGGTCCGTCCTGGGGCCAGTATCCCTCGCGTCCGGTGCGCTTCATCGTGCCCTCGGCGGCGGGCGGCGGCACCGACATCATCGCGAGGGCGATATCGCTCAAGCTCGGAGAAACGCTCGGACAGCAGTTCGTCGTCGACAACCGCCCGGGCGCGGGGCAGATGATCGGCATCGAGCTCGCCGCGAAGTCGCCCGCCGACGGCTACACCATCCTCATGGCGGCGAGCACGCTCGCCATCAACCCGGTGATGTACAAGAAGGTGTCCTACGACCCTGTGCGCGATTTCGCCCCGATTACGCAGGCGGCCACGCTGCCCAACGTGGTCGTGGTGCACCCTTCGCTTCCGGTCGGCTCGCTTGCCGAGCTGGTCGCGTACGCCAAGCGGCACCCGGGCGAGCTGAACTTCGCCTCCGCCGGGGTAGGCACCTCGCCGCAGATGTCGATCGAGCTGCTGAAGAGCATGGCCGGGATCGACATGGTCCACATTCCCTACAAGGGCACGGCGCCGGGCGTGGTGGACGTTCTCGCGGGACAGGTGAAGGTGATGGCGCCCAACGTGCTCACCGCGCTGCCGCACATCAAGTCGGGCAAGCTGCGCGCGCTCGCCGTGACCAGCCGGAAGAGGAGCGCCGCCCTCCCCGAGATTCCGACCGTCGCCGAAGCGGGCCTGCCCGGCTACGACTCGACGCAGTGGTACGGGGTGCTCGCGCCCGCGGGCACGCGGCACGAAATCGTGACGCGCCTGCACGACGAGATCGTGCGCGCGCTGCGCGACCCGGAAGTCGGCAAGCGCCTCGCCGCCGACGGCGCCGAGCCCGTCGGCAGCGGCCCGGACGAATTTGCAGCGTTCATCAGATTGGAGAGCGAAAAATGGGCGAAGGTCGCAAAGGCTGCTGGTATCAAGCCGGAATGAGCCTGCGAGGAGCGCTCGCCGCGCTCCTCGCCGCGTGGGCGTCCGCCGCGCCCGCGCAGTACCCGGAGCGCCCGGTCCGCATGATCGTTCCGCAGGCCGCCGGAAGCGCGACCGACACCGTCGCGCGCCTGCTCGCCGCGGAGATGCCCGCGGCGCTCGGCCAGCTAGTGGTGGTCGAGGACCGGCCGGGCGGCGCGCTCACGATCGGGATCGACCTGGTCGCCAAATCTGCCCCCGACGGCTATACCATCGGCATGGGCCCGATCGGCGCGATGGCGATCACGCGCCACATGGTGGCGAAGCTCCCGTACGACATCGAGCGCGACTTGCAGCCGATCGCGCTGGTCGCGAAGGGCCATCTGATGCTCGCCGTGTCGCCGTCCCTGCCGGTGAATTCGGTGAAGGAGCTGATCGCCTACGCGAAGAAGAACCCGGGCATGCTCATGAACGCTTCCTCGAGCAACGGCTCGCCGGGACACGTCGGCGGCGAGCTTTTCAAGTACATGACCGGGACCGACATCGTGCACGTCCCCTACAAGGGCGGCGCGATGGCGATCAACGACCTCATCGCCGGGCACGTGCAGGTGATGTTCGAGAGCCTCAATTCGATCTCGCCGTACGCGCGCTCGGGAAAGGTCAAGGCGCTCGCGGTGAGCGGGGCCAAGCGCTCGGCCGGATTTCCGGACCTGCCGACCATCGCCGAAGCGGGCGTGCCGGGCTACGAGGCCGCGACCTGGACCGGAGTGATCGGCCCGGCCGGGCTGTCGAGGCCGGTGCTGCTCAAGCTCAACGCCGCGGTGAATCACGCGATCGAGAGCCCGGCGTTTCTCGCGCGCTTCGCCAAGATCGGCGATGAGCCGGCCGGCGGAACTCCCGAGGATTTCGCCGAGACGATACGCCGCGACTCGGCGAAGTGGGCCGAGGTGGTGAAGCGCTCCGGAGCGAAGATCGACTGATCCGTGGTCACAATTTGTGACAAATCGTTACTCCGGCGCCGAAACGCCCTTGCTAGGATGGGTGTCGAAAGAAGGGAAAGGACGATCATGAAACGGGTGAAAGCGGTCTTGACGTTGCTTGCCGTTCTCGCCGGTGCCGGGGCGAGCGCGCCGGCGCTTGCGTGGGGCCACGCGCACGTCAGGTTCGGGGTCTTCGTCGGCGCTCCGTTCTACCCGTGGTATTACCCGCCTTATTACTACTATCCGCCTTACTACCCGCCCGTGGTGACGGTCCCCGCCGCGCCCACGACCTACGTCGAGCGGGGCCAGGCGCAGGCGGAGCGCTCGGGCTACTGGTATTACTGCGAAGCGTCGAAGACCTATTATCCCTACGTCAAAGAATGCCCCGCCGGCTGGATGCGCGTCGTGCCGCACCCGAGCCCGCAGTCCGAGCCGCAGCCGAAAGCCGCGCCGGGCGGCTGATCGCGCGGCCGGAATGAAGCTTCTCGGAGTGTCGAGCGTCCTGGCCGCCGCGCTCGTGCTCGGCGCCTGCGCAACCTATCCCAAGGGCCCCAGCATGCTCGCGCTGCCGGGAACCGGAAAGAGCGTCGATCGATTCCAGTACGACGATGCGGAATGCCGCAAGATCGCCGACGACCAGAACGGCGGCGCCTCGCCCTCGGACGTGGCCAACTCCAGCACGGCCAAAGGTGCGGGGGTAGGAACTCTCATAGGCGCGGGCGTGGGCGCAGCGTTCGGCGGCGGCGGCGGCGCGGCCGTGGGAGCCGGCTTCGGGCTGCTGACGGGCGCGGCGGTGGGCGCGAGCTCCGGGGAGAGCTCGGCGTACGCGCTGCAGCGGCGCTACGACCATGCGTACATACAGTGCATGTACACGAGGGGCCACAAGGTGCCGGTGGTGGGCCGCTTGAGCTCGCCGCCCGGCTACGTGCCGCCCCCTCCGCCTCCGCCTCCCTCGTCTTCCGCGCCGCCTCCCCCGCCCGCGCCTTCGCGGTAGACTCTCCTCTTCCGCACGGAGGAGGGCGATGAAGCCGAGAATCCCGATGCTTTTGGCCGCGGCGCTGCTCGCGGCGTCCGCGGCGCAGGCGCAATCCGCCTGGCCGTCGAAGCCGATTCGCTGGATCGTGCCGTTTCCGCCGGGGGGGCCGGCCGACGTGGTGACGCGCATCGTCTCCTCCAAGCTCGCCGAGCGCGTCGGCCAGCCCGGGATCGTGGAGAACCGCGCCGGCGCCGGAGGCAACGTCGGGCACGAGGCGGCGGCCAAATCGCCCGCCGACGGCACCACGGTGCTGTTCGTCGTGCCGGCGATCGTCACCAATCCGTTCTTCCTCAAGGCGAGCATCGATCCGTTCAAGGAGCTCGCGCCTGTGATCCACCTGGACAGCGCGTGGATGGTGTTGCTGTCGAATCCCGCGTTTCCCGCGCGCACCGTGGCCGAGGTGATCGCGCAGGCGCGCGCCCGGCCCGGCGCGGTGAGCTGCGCGGCCTCGGGCGCTCTGCCGCAAGTCGGCTGCGAGATGCTGCGGGCTTCCGCCGGCGCCGACATGATCATGGTGCAGTACAAGGGCAACGCGCCCGCGCTCAACGCGGTGATGGGGGGCGAGGTGAACCTGCTGTTCGACCTCGTGAACACCTCTCAGGGGCCGGTGAAGGCGGGGCGGGTGCGCGCGATCGCCACGACCAGCGCGAGGCGCGGCGCCGGGCCGCTGGGCGACCTGCCGGCGGTCTCCGAAACGATCCCCGACTTCGAGCTGGTGACCTGGCACGGCGTGATGGTTCCCGCCGCGACGCCCGGGGAGATCGTGCGGAAGCTGAACCGGGAAATCCAGTGGGTGCTCGAGCAGCCCGACATCCGCAAGCGCTTCGCAGACGGCGGGCTCGAGATCACCGGCGGCACCCCCGAGGCGTTCGAGGCCCTCCTGAAGCGAGACTACGCGAAGTACGGGAAGATACTCGCCGGCGCCGGCATCAGGCCGGAGTAGCTCAGCCGGCCGCCGCCGCCGCGGCGGCGGCGTTGTCGCGCAGCAGCTTGGAGAAATCCTCCGCCGGTTGCGGCCTGCGGAAGAAATATCCCTGGAACTCGTGGCAGCCGTGCTCGGTCAGGAAATCGAGCTGCTCCTGGGTCTCCACGCCTTCCGCGATCACCTTGAGCCGCAGGCTGTGCGCCATGGCGATGATGGCCTGCGTGATCGCGACGTCGTCCGGGTCCTGGGGTATGTCCTTGATGAACGATCGGTCGATCTTGATGCAGTCGAACGGGAAGCGCTTGATCGAGACGAGGGAGGAGTAGCCGGTCCCGAAATCGTCGATCGCCAGCCGTATCCCCATCGACTTGATGCCGTCGAGGATCTTCTTCGAGCTCTGGATGTCGCGCATCACCATGCTCTCGGTGAGCTCGAGCTCGAGGCAGTTGGGCTTGAGGGCGCTCTCGCTCAGCGCCCGCTCGATCTCGCGCAGCAGATGCTTGTCCTCGAACTGGCGCGCGGACAGGTTGACCGAGACGGTGAGCGGCGAGGAGGGGGCGCGGCCCTGCAGCGTCTGATTCTGGGCGCACGCCGTCCTCAGCACCCAGGCGCCGATCGGGACGATCAGCCCGGAATGCTCGGCGTGGCCGATGAACTCCACCGGCGGCAGCAGGCCCAGCTCGGGATGCTGCCAGCGGATGAGGGCCTCCATGCCCGTGATGCGGCCCGTGTTGATCTCGACCTTGGGCTCGTAGTGCAGGATGAACTCGTTCCGCTCGAGCGCCCCCTGCAGGCGCGTTTCCTTGGCGATCCGCGCCGACAGGTGGTCGTTCATCTCTTCCGAATAGAAGAGGTAGTTGTTCTTGCCCTGCTCCTTGGCGCGGTAGGTGGCGATGTCTGCGTTCTTCAGCAGGGCGGCGAGGTCGTCGCCGTCGTTCGGGTAGAGGCTGATGCCGATGCTCGCCGTCATGTGGCTGGTCTCGCCCTCGAGCATGAACGGCCAGCGCAGCGCGTGCAGGATCTTCTGCGCCACGCTGACGACATCGCCCGGCGCGGCGAAGTCCTCGATCAGGGCGACGAACTCGTCGCCGCCGAACCGGGCGATGGTGTCGCTCTCACGCAGGCACAGCCGCAGCCGCCCCGCGACCTCCTGCAGCAACCGGTCGCCGTAGGGATGGCCGAGGGTGTCGTTGATGAACTTGAAGCGGTCGAGGTCCAGGAACAGCAGCGCCATCGTCTTGCGGTAGCGCTGCGCGTTCTGCAGCGCGTGAGCGAAGCGCTGGTTGAACATGTAGCGGTTGGGGAGCCCGGTCAGCGTGTCGTGCGTGGCGACGTAGAGGAGGTTCTCCTCCGCCTGCTTTCGCGCCATGAACTGGCCGATCTGGCTGCCGATCACGCGGACCATCTGCAGGAGCGACGGGTCGGGGCTGCGGATCTCGCTCGAGAAGAACTCGAGGACCGCGAGCGTGACGTTGCCGGCGAGAATCGGGAAGGCGAACGCGCCGTGCAGCCCGGCCTTGGCGGCCAGGCGCGCGCGCTCGAAGCTCTCCGCGCGGCTGACGTCGGGAATCCAGTGCGGCGTGCCGGTCACCCATACATGCCTCACCAGGCCCTCGTTGCTGGGCTGGAAGGTCAGCTTCCGGACCTCGGAGATGAACTGGGTCACCGCCTTGCCGGGAACGCTCCAGGTCTCGACGCAGGAGATGGCTTTTCTGCGCTCGTCCATGCTCCAGCGCGCGCCGCAGTCCCAGTTGAGCGTCTCGCAGATGGTCTGGACGATCCTGGGAATGGCTTCGGACAGGGTCTCGGATTCGGCGAGCACCCGCGTCACGGCGTGCTCCATCTTCTCGCGCTGCTCGGCGCGCTTGCGCTCGGAGATGTCGCGCTCGACCACCACCACCTTGGTCACCTTGCCGCGCGCGTCGCGGATGACGCGGCCTTCCGACTCCACGTGCCGGATGCTGCCGTCCTTCAGCAGGAAGCGGAATTCGATGCGCTTCCCGATTCCGGTCTTGACCGTTTCGTGGAAGACGGCCTTCACGCGGTCGCGATCCTGCGGATGGATCTCCCTGAAGGAGTCGCTCTCGGGCCGGATCTCGTCGTGCTCGAAAAGCGTGCGGTACGAAGGGCTGTTGTAGATGCGCCGGCCGCGCGTGTCGACCAGGGCCACCAGGTCGCCCACGTTCTCGGCGATGAGGCGAAAGCGCTCCTCGCTCTCGCGCAGCTGCTCGAGCGCCCGCCGGTGCTCGGTCACGTCGCGGAAGCTCCACACCCTTCCGATCGTCTGACCCTCGACGAGCTGCGGCCGGGAGTAGCGCTCGAAGATGCGGCCGTCCTTGAACTCGATGGTATCGAAGCTCTCCTGTCCGGGGTGGGCGTATAGATCGCCGACTTTCTTGCGGAAATGCTCCGGATCCTTGAGCTGATCGAGAACGTGCCCGAGCGCGTCCTCGTCGTTCCCGGAGGACAGGACGTGCTGCGGAATGCGCCACATCTCCGCGAATTGCTGGTTGAAGGTCGTGATCTTGCCGAGATTGTCGACGACCAGCACCCCGTCCGCCGTGGACTCGAGGGTCGCGCGGAGCAAGGACAGGGATTTCCGGTGATCGACTTCCGCGGGACCGAAGGTCCGGCCTTTTTTCATCATTCCCTCTTCGAACGCGTTCGGATTGTAGCCGGAATTCGCCGCGGGCAGCGCCGCGACGCGCCGCTCGTCCGGACGGCGCATGGGGCGGGACTCGCCGCGTCGCTTCGCCTTGCGAAGGGTGCGGATTCTGCCTACACTGCGCTCGATTGCCGTTGACAACGACCCGCCGAGATGAGACTGCGCAGCGTTGAGCTCGAAGTTCCCGATCGCGCATCGGCGGTTCGCTTCCTGCGGGAAACCTGGGGCCTGATCGACGCCGGGGAGCGCGCCGGCACCGCGTACCTGCGCGGCACCGAGGACCTGCCGTACGTGGTGTCGGTCGCGCAGGCGGGTGCGCCCGCGGTCGCTGCGGTGACCTTCTCGGGCTCCGGGCCCGAGATCGAAAAGATCCGCAGGCGCGCGGCCGCCTCGGGAGCGAAGGTCGGCCCGGTGCGCGGCTTCGAAGAGCCGGGCGGCGCCTCGGGGTTCCTGGTCGAGGGCCCCGAAGGTCACGTGTTCAGGTTCGTCACCGAGAAGAAGCGCGCGAAGAAGCTGCGCCCCGACCGCGACCGGCCGATGCAGGTGACGCACGTCGTGCTCAATGCCCGCGACCGCGAGGCGTGCACGGGCTTCGCGGTGGACGTGCTCGGGTTCAAGCTGTCCGACCGGACCGGGTTCATGAATTTCGTTCGCTGCGACCGGGTCCACCACGCGATCGCCTACGCCCAGGCCGACAATTCGCTGCTGAACCACATCGCCTTCGAGATGACCGACATCGACGCGGTCATGCGCGGAATCGGCAGGTTGAAGGACGCGGGGTACCCGACGTTCTGGGGACCGGGGCGCCACGGCCCGGGCAACAACGTGTTCGCCTATTTCGTGGCGCCGTTCGGCGCCGCGGTCGAATACACCGCCGAGGTGCAGCGCGTCGGGCCTTCCTACAGGGTCGGATCGCCCGGGGACTGGAAGTGGCCGCCGAACCGGAACGATCACTGGGGCATATCGACCAGGAACCACCCCGCGGGATCGGAGTTCCGCTTCCGCCCGCTCGCCGCCTGACCCGCACGCGGCGAATGACGCGGCCGACTCGGCGCGTAGTGACCGGCCACGACGCATCCGGAAAGGCGGTGGTGCTGATCGACGGCGCCGCTCCCAATGCGAAGCTCAGGAAGGCGACCGGCCTCACCTCGACGCTCCTCTGGGTCACCGACGGATCCCCTGCCGACAATTCCGGCGGCGCGGACGGCGCCGATCGCGACATCGGCGTCGCGCCGCCCGAGCGCGGCACGATCTTCCGCGTGGTCGACTTTCCCCCCGCCGCGGAGGTCGGAGCGGTGGACAACGCGGCGATGCTCAAGGAGATGGGCATCGCGGACGCGCGCGCGAATCCGCGCCACGCGACCATGCACCGCACGAGAAGCGTCGACTACGCCGTGGTGATCGAAGGCGAGATCGACATGCTGCTCGATGACTCGGAAGTGCACCTCGCGGCGGGCGACGCGGTCGTGCAGCGCGGCACCAACCACGCATGGTTGAACCGCGGCAAGGAGGTCTGCCGGATCGCTTTCGTGCTCGTCGACGCAAAGCCGCTTCCCGCCTGATACACTTTCGGCGCGGTCCGGCGGCAAAAACGAGGGAGGACCCATGACGATCTCAGGCCTCAAGGGAGTGCCCGCGCGCGCGGTGTGGCTGGCGCTTGCGCTGCCCGCGGTTTCGGGCTGCATTACCACCACGATGTATGTCGACCCGAAGCTGCCCGTGGTGCGCGCGGAGGACCTGAAGCCCGCCGCCCCGGCAGGCGCGGTTCAGCTGATGTTCGAGTTCCGCACACGGGGCTTGCCCAACTCCGTGGCCACCACCAGGATCAAGCCCATCGTGGCGGGCGCCGTCGGGAAGACGGGGCTCTTCAGCCAGGTGTCGGACGCGCCGGTGCCCGACGGAAGGACGCTGACGATCGTCATCGACAACGTCAGGCTCGACGACAAGGGGGCGGCCGAAGCGTTCGGGGTGGGATTGACCTTCGGTCTGGCGGGTACCACGGTGTCGGACGGGTACGTCTGCAACGCGACGTACCGGCCGCCCGGGGGAAAGGCCAACACCAAGACGGTGAAGCATGCGATCCACTCGACCATCGGGAACGCCTCGGGCCCGCCCGGCATACCTCCGATGCAGCCCCGCGAGGCGGTCACGCAGGTGATGGAACAGCTGACCCTGAACGCGCTTCAGGAGCTCGCCAAGGACGGCTTCTAGCGGCGAGTCCGCGCCGCGGCCTAGGCCCTGTACACCACCGCGGCGTGGGTGTCCTTGTCGATCACGACGTCGACGACGGCGGGACGGCCGCAGCCGAGCGCCCGCTCGATCGCGGGCAGCACCTCCGAGGGCCGGGTGACCCGCTCCCCGAAAGCGCCGAAGACGCGCGCGAGCGCGGCGAAGTCGACGTCGCCGTAGTCCACCGCGAAGGTGCGCCCGCCGTAGAGCTCCTTCTGGAACGCGCGCTCGTTGCCGAGGCCGAAGTCGTTGAACACCACGCACACCACGGGAATGCGCTCGCGGACCGCGGTCTCCAGCTCGCCGAGGTTGCACATCATTCCCATGTCGCCCAGCGCCGCCATCACCGGCTGATCGGGCCGCGCGAGCTTCGCGCCCAGCGCGATCGGGAAGGCCGCGCCGACCGATCCCCAGTCGTCGGTGTACATGTAGGTGTCGGGCTGGAAAGTGTCCATGAAGACCCGCACGTGCTTTCCCGCGTTGCCGGCGTCGACGATCATGATGCCGTCGCGCGGCAGCGCCGCGCGCATCGCCTGCGCCACGACCGGGGGCACGATCGGCTGCGCGCGCGAATCCAGCAGCTTTGCCCGCTCGCCCTCCCAGTCCGCGCGCAGCCGGGCGACGTCCGCCCATTTCCACTTCCTTCCGGCGCGCGCGAGGCGCTCGGCGAGACCGTCGACGAAGCTCGCCGTCGAGCCCGCGACCGCCTGGGACACGGGGAACACCACGCCGATGTCCGTCCCCACCGGGCTGTGGTGGATGAGCTTCGCCTGCTCGCCGATGATTCCGTACTTGAAGTTCGTGGAGAAGGTGTCGATGTGCGCGCCGAGAGCGACGACGACGTCGGCCTGCGGCACCGCGCGGTTCGCGCTCGAGTAGCCGTTGCGGCCGAGCGGCCCGAGCGCGAGCGGGTGGCTGGTCGGGAACGCGTCCGGGTGGTATTGCAGCGTCGCGACCGGGATCCCGGTGGTCTCCGCCAGCCGCTGCAGGGAGGCGAGCGCGCTTTCGCGCAGCACGCCCCCGCCCGCGAGCAGGATCGGCCGCTCGGCGCGCGCGATCAGCCCGGATGCGCGGTCGAGCTCGTCCGGCGCGCACGCCGGGAGCGAGGCGGGCCGGTAGGCCCCGGGCGGGATCGGCTCGGGCTCGGTCTGCTGCAGCAGAATGTCGCGCGACACGTCGAGGTGCACCGGACCGAGCGGCTCGGCGAGCGCCACGCGGAACGCGCGCCGCACGGCCTCCTGCACCTTGCCGACGGAAGGAATCGAGTACGCCCACTTGGTGATCGAGCGGTGCAGGGTGACCTGGTCGATGTCCTGGCTCGCGTCCTTCTCGCGCACGAA
>DATEGT010000061.1:0-10474 GCA_035280025.1 Burkholderiales bacterium
GCCGCCAACCGGCTCGGGTTCGCCGTGGTCGACCTGACGGCCGAGCAGAAGCGCGACCTGAAGATCGGGGGCGGGGTGATCGTCGAACAGATCAGGAGCAACCGGCGCGCCGACGTGCGCACCGGCGACGTGATCACCGCGATCACCAGCCGGGGACAGACCACGGACGTGAAATCTACCGAGCAGTTCAACAAGGTGCTCGCGCAGCTGGATCCCGGCATGACCCTCACCCTTCACGTGCGGCGTGGAGAGAGCAATCTTTTCGTCACCGTGAAGGGCGATGCGGCGCCCGGGTAGAGCATATCTCGCCTCGATACGCTAGAATTCGGCGTCTTGCAAAGGGCAACCGGGGTGCCGCACGGCACCCTTTTTTGTAGGCCGAGATGCAGCACATCCGCAATTTTTCGATCATCGCGCATATCGACCACGGCAAGTCGACGCTCGCCGACCGCTTCATACAGCGCTGCGGCGGCTTGAGCGACCGCGAGATGTCCGAGCAGGTCCTGGACACGATGGACCTGGAGCGCGAGCGCGGAATCACTATCAAGGCGCAGACCGCGGCGCTTCAGTACGCTGCGCGGGACGGCCGGACCTACAACCTGAACCTGATCGACACGCCGGGCCACGTCGACTTCTCGTACGAAGTATCGCGCTCCCTGGCGGCCTGCGAAGGCGCCCTGCTCGTGGTCGACGCGAGCCAGGGCGTGGAAGCGCAGACCGTGGCGAACTGCTACACGGCGATCGAGCAGGGCGTGGAGGTGGTCCCGGTCCTCAACAAGATCGATCTGCCCTCGGCGAATCCGGAGCGCGCGATCCAGGAGATCGAGGACGTGATCGGGATCGCGGCCAAGGACGCCGTGCGGGCGAGCGCCAAGACCGGAGAAGGGGTGGACGACATTCTCGAGGCCGTCATCCACCGCATCCCGGCGCCCAAGGGCGACCCCGACGCGCCCCTCACGGCGCTGATCATCGATTCCTGGTTCGACAACTACGTCGGGGTGGTCATGCTGGTGCGGCTGGTCGACGGCACGATCCGTCCCAAGGATCGCCTGCTCCTCATGTCCACCCGGGCCCTGCATTGGTGCGAGCAGGTCGGCATATTCACCCCCAAGGGACAGGAGCGCGGGCAGCTGTCGGCCGGGGAGGTGGGCTACGTCATCGCCGGAGTGAAGGAGCTGGAGCACGCGCGGGTCGGCGACACGATCACTTCGGCCGAGCGGCCGGCGGCGGCTGCGCTGCCGGGGTTCAAGGAGATCAAGCCGCAGGTGTTCGCAGGGCTCTACCCGGTCGAATCCAACGAGTACGAGGCGCTCCGCGACGCGCTCGAGAAGCTCAAGCTCAACGACGCCTCGCTGCACTACGAGCCGGAAACCTCGCAGGCGCTGGGTTTCGGCTTCCGCTGCGGGTTCCTCGGGCTTCTGCACATGGACATCGTGCAGGAACGCCTCGAACGGGAATACGAGATGTCGCTCGTCACCACGGCGCCGACCGTGGTCTACGAGATCCTGCTGCGCGACGGCACCGTCACCCGTATCGAGAACCCGGCGAAGCTACCGGACCCGTCGAAGATCGAGGAGATCCGCGAACCCATCATCGAGACCACCATCTTCGTTCCGCAGGAATATGTCGGCGCGATCATGACCCTGTGCACGCAGAAACGCGGGGTACAGCGCAACATGCAGTACCACGGCCGGCAGGTCATGCTGACCTACGAGATGCCGCTGAACGAAGTGGTGATGGATTTCTTCGACAAGCTGAAATCGGCGAGCCGGGGCTACGCGTCGCTCGACTACGAGTTCAAGGAATACCGCGCCGCGGACATGGTGAAGCTCGACATCCTCATCAACGGCGAGCGGGTCGACGCGCTGTCGCTCATGGTGCACCGCGAGAACTCCGCCTATCGCGGCCGCGACCTGGTCACGCGCATGCGGGAGCTCATCCCGCGGCAGATGTTCGACGTCGCGGTCCAGGCGGCGATCGGCTCGCACATCATCGCGCGCGAGACCGTCAAGGCGCTGCGCAAGAACGTGCTGGCGAAGTGCTACGGGGGCGACATCACCCGCAAGCGCAAGCTGCTCGAGAAGCAGAAGGCGGGAAAGAAGCGCATGAAGCAGGTCGGTACGGTGGAAATACCTCAGGAGGCGTTCCTTGCCATACTCCAAGTCGAGAACAAGTAGCGGTATCGAGCAATGAACTTCGCCCTGATTCTGTTCGTGCTCCTCGTGGTCACCGGCGCGTTCGCCCTGGCGGACGCGGTGTATTTCAAGAAGCAACGGCGCAAGGACGACAGGGAGCCGTGGTGGATCGAATATCCCAAGAGCTTCTTCCCGGTCATCCTGATCGTGTTCCTGCTGCGCTCGTTCCTGGTCGAGCCCTTCAAGATTCCCACGGGCTCGATGGTGCCGACGCTGCTGGTCGGAGACTTCATCCTGGTCAACAAGTTCACCTACGGCATCCGCCTTCCGCTGATCAACAAGAAGATCATCGGCATCGGCGAGCCGCACCGGGGAGACGTGATGGTATTTCGCTACCCTGTGGATCCGTCGGTCGACTACATCAAGCGGGTCGTCGGACTCCCGGGAGACAGGATCGCGTACGAGAACAAGCGCCTCTCGATCAACGGCGTCCCGCAGCCGCGCAAGCAGGTATCCGACTATCTGAACCGCGAGCGCATCCACTACTCGGCGCAGTTCGAGGAAACGCTCGACGGCGTGGAGCACGCCATCCTCCAGGAGAGCGACGCGCCCGCAGCGGTGCCCTTCACGCAGCCGTTCCCGTTCCGGGAAAATTGCAACTACAATGCCGAGGGCGTAACGTGCACCGTGCCTCCCGGGCACTATTTCGTGATGGGCGACAACCGCGACAATTCGGCCGACAGCCGGGTGTGGGGTTTCGTGCCGGACGAGAACATCGTCGGCAGGGCGTTCTTCATCTGGTTCAATTTCAATGAGCTCAAGCGCATCGGGAAATTCCAGTGAGAGGTGAGCCTATGAACAAGCAGCGCGGCATAACCCTGATGGGGATGATCGTGGCATGCATCGTGATCGTTTTCGTGGCCATCGGCGGTCTCAAGATCGCGCCCGCGTACATCGAGTATTTCACGGTCAAGAAGGCGGTCAGAGCGATCGCGCAGGCCAATCCCACCGCCACCGTCGGCGAGATACGCTACGCGTTCCAGCTGCGCGCCGCTGTGGACGACATCGATGTGATCGGCCCGAAGGATCTGGAAGTCACCAAGGAGGGCAACGAGGTCGTCGTCTCGTTCGCCTATTCGAAGCGCATTCCCCTGTTCAACAACGTCAACGTCGTGATCGATTTCACGGGGGCCAGCAACCAATGACGGGCGTGCGCCCGCGCCCAACGGGGATCCTGCGCGGTCCGTGAGCCAGGAGCGCCTCCGGCAGCGCGTCGGATACGGTTTTTCGCGGCCCGAGCTGCTCGCGCAGGCCCTCACGCACCGCAGTCACGGCGCGCCCCACAACGAGCGTCTGGAGTTTCTCGGCGACGGCGTTCTCAACTGCGTGGTGGCCTCGGAACTGTTCGAGCGGTTCAGCGATCTGCCGGAGGGAGACCTGTCGCGGCTGCGGGCGAGGCTGGTGAGGCAGGAAGCCTTGCACAGGCTGGCGCAGGATCTCGGCCTGGGGGAACAACTGCGGCTGGGAGAGGGAGAGCTCAGGAGCGGCGGGACCGAGCGCCCCTCGATCCTGGCCGACGCTTTCGAGGCGCTGATCGGCGCGATATTCCTCGACGGCGGGTTCGACGCCGCCCGCAACGTCGTACGGCGGCTGTACGGGCCGCAGCTCGCCGCGATCGATCCGGACGATCCCGGCAAGGACCCGAAGACGCTCCTGCAGGAGCTGCTTCAGGCGAGGCGCATTCCGCTGCCGCAGTACGCCGTCCTGGCGACCCACGGAGCCGCGCACAGCCAGAATTTCGAGGTGGAGTGCGTGATTCCGCAGCTATCCGTGCGCACCACCGGCAGCGGCGGGAGCCGGCGGACCGCGGAGCAGGAAGCGGCCCTGCGGGCCTTCGAGAAGATCCGCGGCTGAGCGATCGATGGAGGCGGCGCCTTTCCGCTGTGGAGCGATCGCCCTGGTCGGGCGCCCCAATGTGGGCAAATCGACCCTGCAGAACGCCTTGCTCGGCCAGAAGCTGAGCATCACCTCGCGCAAGCCCCAGACCACGCGGAGTCCCCTGCGCGGCGTTCTCACGACCGCGACGGCTCAGTTCGTCCTGGTGGACACGCCGGGCTTCCAGACCCGGCACCGGGGCGGATTGAACCGGGCCATGAACCGCGCGGTGCGCTCGGCGCTCGAGGGCGTCGACGTAGCGGCGCTGGTGGTCGAGGCCGGCCGCTTCGGAGAGGATGACCGCGCGGTGCTCAAGCTCGTGCCTTCCGGACCTGCGCTCTTTCTGGTCGTGAACAAGACCGACGCGGCGGACCCGTCGCGGCTGCCCTCGTTCCTCCAGAGGGCCGCCGGGGAAGCGGAGTTCGGCGAGATCGTCCCGGTGAGCGCGCGGCGCCGCAAAGGGCTGGCGGAGCTGCTGCGCGCGCTCGAGCGCTATCTCCCCGAGCAGCCGGCGCTGCACTCGGCGGACGAGATCACCGACCGGAACGAGCGCTTTCTCGCGGCCGAGTTCATACGCGAGAAGCTGTTCCGCCACCTCGGGGAGGAGCTTCCCTACCGGGCCCACGTCGAAATCGACAAATTCGAGGAGCTGCGGGGCGTGCGGCGCATCCACGCTTCGATCGTCGTGGAAAAGGAAGGCCACAAGGCGATCGTCATCGGCGCGGGCGGGAGCAAGCTGAAGACCATCGCTTCCGAGGCGCGCCGGGACATGGAAACGATGTTCGGCAGCAAGGTCTACCTGGAGACCTGGGTGCGCGTCCGGAGCGGCTGGACCGACGACGAAAGGGCGCTACGTCGCATGGGTTATGGCTGAGCGTTCGAGGCAGGAAAGCCGCGAGGCCTTCATCCTGCACAACTATCCCTACCGCGAAACGAGCCTGCTGCTAGACGTTTTCGCCAGGGGCTTCGGGCGGGTGTCGATGGTGGCCCGCGCGGCGCGCAGCCCGCGCTCGGCCCTGCGCGGAGTGCTCCTGGGATTCCAGCCGCTCGCGCTGTCCTGGTTCGGCAAGGGCGAGGTCCGGACGCTGGCGCGGGCCGAATGGATCGGCGGGCATCCCCGGCTTCAGGGCGAGGGGCTCATGTGCGGGTTCTACGTCAACGAGCTGCTGCTGCGGCTGCTGCCGCGCGAAGACCCGCATGACGCGCTGTTCGCGCGCTACCAGGACGCGCTCCGGCGGCTCGCGTCTCCCGGCGATTCGGCGCCGGTCCTGCGCTCCTTCGAGAGGGCGCTCCTAAAGGAGCTCGGCTACGCGATGTCCCTCGAGCGCGACAGCTCGAGCGGCAGCGCGATCGATCCGTCGAAGAGCTACCGCTACGATCCCGAGCGGGGTCCCGTCGAGGCCAACGGCGCGGCCTCGGACGCCCTGGTGTCGGGCCGCACGCTGCTGGACATGGCGCGCGACGACTACGCCGATCCTCTCACCCTGCAGCAGGCCAAGCTCCTCATGCGGGCTTTGCTCAGCCACCGCCTCGAGCATCATCCGCTGAAGAGCCGGCGGATATTCAAGGATCTGCTCGCGCTGTGACGCTCCTCAGCGCCAATCTCAACAAGATCGCCTTGCTGCGCAATACGCGCACGATCGGGATCCCGGACGTGGTGCGCGCGGCGCGCATCGCCCTCGACGCGGGCGCGCACGGCATTACGGTCCACCCGCGCCCGGACGGGCGTCACGTGCGCGCGGACGACGTGAGGGACCTCGCGAAGGTCGTGCGCGAGCGCACTGGGGCGGAGTTCAACATCGAAGGCAACCCGTTTCACGGCCTGCTGGAGTTCGTGCGCGAGGTGCGGCCGGCGCAGTGCACGCTCGTGCCGGACGAGACCGGCGCGTTCACCTCGGATCACGGCTGGGACCTCGGCAGGGACGCCCGGAGGCTCGAGCCGGTGCTCGCGGAGCTCAAGGCCATGAGCGTGCGCGTGAGCCTGTTCATGGACCCCGATCCCGCCGCGATGGCCGCCGCGGCGAGGCTGGGCGCGGACCGCGTGGAGCTGTACACCGAGCCCTACGCGAGGGCGTTCGGAGGCTCCGGCCGGCAGGCGGCGCTCGCGCGCTACGCCGAGGCGGCGCGCTCCGCCCAGGCGCAGGGCCTGGGCGTGAATGCGGGCCACGACCTGAACTTGGACAACCTCGCGCCGTTCCTGGGCGCGGTGCCCCGGGTGCTGGAAGTCTCGATCGGGCACGCCTTGATCGCAGACGCGATCGAGCTGGGGCTGGCCGAAGCCGTGCGCAGGTATCTGGCGGCGATCCGGAGGGGCTCATGATCCTCGGCATCGGCGCCGACCTGTGCGAAGTGAGCCGCATCGAGCGCGCGCTCGAGCGCTTCGGCGAGCGCTTCGCGGCGAAGATACTCGTGCCTTCGGAGCTCGAGGTTTTCCGGAGGCGCAAGCTGCGCTCGGGCTACCTCGCCAAGCGCTTCGCCGCCAAGGAGGCGTTCTCGAAGGCGCTGGGGACCGGGATCCACTTCCCGGTCAACTGGCACAACGTCTGGGTGGTGAACGACCGTGCGGGAAAGCCGGCGCTCGAATTCTCGAAGCCGCTGGCCGAGCTCCTCAAGCGGCGCGGGATAGACAAGGTGCATATTTCGCTGACCGACGAAATCGGGATGGCCTGCGCTTTCGTCGTCGTCGAGGGGGCGGGCCGCGGAAAGCGCGCGGGGAAATGAAGGCCGGCCCGGTGATGCTCGACCTCGAGGGCCTTGCGCTGAGCGGGGAGGAGAAGGAGCGCCTGCGCCACCCGTCGGCCGGCGGCGTGATCCTCTTCGCGCGCAACTTCGAGTCGCCGCGGCAGCTCATCGCGCTGACCGGCGAGATCAGGGCGCTGCGGCCCCAGCTGCTCATCGCCGTCGACCACGAAGGCGGGCGCGTGCAGCGCTTCAAGGACGGCTTCACCCGCATTCCTCCGATGCGTCTGCTCGGCGAGCGCTGGGAGGCGGACGCCGGCGCGGCCCGCGCTCTGGCCGAGGCGATCGGCTACGTGATCGCGGTCGAGCTGCGGAAGCACGGCGTCGATTTCAGCTTCGCGCCCGTGCTCGACGTGGATTTCGGCTCGAGCGGAGTGATCGGCGACCGGGCGTTCTCCGGCGAGCCCACGGTGATCGCCGCGCTCGCGCGGGCGCTCGTCGCGGGCCTCGCGGCCGGCGGGGCGCCCTCGGTCGGCAAGCACTTTCCCGGGCACGGCTACGTGAAGGCCGACTCGCATGTCGCCGTTCCGGTGGACATGCGCGGCCTGGACGACATCGAGGCGACTGATTTGCACCCGTACCGCGAGCTGATCGCACACGGGCTCACCGGCGTGATGCCTGCCCATGTCATCTACCCGGAAGTCGATTCCCGGCCGGCTGGATACTCCCGCGTCTGGCTGCAGGACATCCTGCGACAGCGTCTCGGGTTCCACGGCATGATCTTCAGCGACGATCTGTCGATGGAAGGCGCGGGCGGAGCCGGCGGCCCGTCCGAGCGCGCGCTCGCGGCGATCGAAGCCGGTTGCGACATGGTCCTGCTGTGCAATGCGCCCGGCGCGGTGCCGGGCGTGCTGGAAGCGGTGAGGGACCGTCCGGTCGATCCCGGGCGCGTCGCGCTCATGCGGGGACGGGGATCGGGCGGGCCGGAAGCGCGCTATGCGCAGGCGGCCAGGGCCGTGCGCGAAGCGGCGGCCTAGGGCTACACTGGGCGCGCGATGAGTCACGAGCACCACCATCATCGTCACGAGCACCGCCACGACGCGCCGCGCGACTACGGATTCGCCTTCGCGCTCGGAATCGGGCTGAACTTCGCTTTCGTGGTCGTCGAAGCGGCGTACGGCGTGCTTGCGCACTCCATCGCGCTGCTCGCGGACGCGGGCCACAATCTCTCGGACGTGCTCGCGCTCGCGCTCGCATGGGGCGCGGGCCGGCTCGCGCGCCGCGAGCCCTCGGCGCGCTTCACTTACGGGCTCCGGAGCACCTCGATCCTGGCCGCCTTGTTCAACGCGGCGCTGCTGTTCCTGGTGACCGGAGGCATCGTCTGGGAGTCGATCCAGCGCCTCGTCGAGCCGGAGCCTGTCGCGAGCCGGACGGTGATGTGGGTTGCGATTGCGGGGATCGTCGTCAACGCCGTGAGCGCCTTGCCCTTCGCGAGGAGCGGCGGAGACCTCAACATCCGCGCCGCCTTCCTGCATCTGGCGGCGGACGCCGCGATCTCCGCCGGCGTGGTGCTCGCCGCGCTGCTTACGCTGCATACGGGATGGCTCTGGATCGACCCGGCGGCGGGCATCGCGATCGCGTTCGTCATCATCGTGGGCACTTGGGCGCTGCTGCGCGATTCGGTGAGCCTTGCGCTCAACGCCGTGCCGGCGCACATCGACCCGGCGAAGGTGCGCGCCTACCTGGTGAAGCTATCGGGCGTGTCGGAAGTCCACGACCTGCACATCTGGGCGATGAGCACTACGGAGACCGCGCTCACGGTGCACCTCGTCATGCCCAAGGGGCATCCGGGCGACGCCTTCACAGCGGAAATCTGCAAGGAGCTGCGCGAGCACCACCACGTGCACCACGCCACCGTGCAGATCGAGACCGGCACCCAGCCCTGCGAGCTGGCGCCGGATCACGTCGTATAGAAAGGGAAGAGCTCCGCGCTTCTAGACGCGCTCGATGTAGGCGCCGTCGTCGGTATTGATCTTGATCTTCTCGCCGGTACCGATGAACGGCGGCACCTGGACGACGAGCCCGGTCTCGGTCTTCGCGGGCTTGAACGAGGTGGTCACGGTCGCGTTCTTGATTTCCGGATCGGTCTCGGTGACGGTGAGCACGACCGAGGGCGGGAGCTCGAGGCCGATCGGCTTCTCGTTGTAGAAGGTCACTTTCACGTCGGTGTTCGGCAGCAGGTAGCCGCTCTGGCCCTCGAGCATGTCCTCGGAGAGCGTGAGCTGCTCGTAGTTCTCCTTGTCCATGAACACGAAGCCTGTGCCGTCGTGGTACAGGTATTGCATCTCGCGCGGCTCGACGAAAGCGCGCTCGACCTTGTCCTCGGTGCGGATGCGCTGGTTGGTCTTGGTGCCGCTGTCGATGTCCTTCATCTCGACCTGCATGAAGGCCCCGCCGCGGCCCCCGACGTGCACGTGGTAGCATTTGATCACGCGCCAGATCCGCTTTTCCCACTCGATGAGGTGGCCGATGCGGATATCGACTGCCAGGATCTTAGCCATGGTTGTTCGCAAGAAAAGGGCGGCATTTTATAACAAAACGCCCGCCCGGACGACCGCAAAAGCGATAACGGGCTTCGATCCGGGCTGCCGCGACTGTCCCCGGCTCGCCGGCCATCTCGATCGCGTGCGGCGGGAGCACCCCGACTACCACGCCCGACCCGTCGCCCCCTTCGGTCCGGAGCGCGCGGAGCTGCTCGTGGTCGGCCTCGCTCCCGGAATGCACGGCGCGAACCGCACGGGGCGGCCGTTCACCGGGGACCACGCGGGAATCCTCCTGTACGGGACGCTCCACCGGCGGGGATTCGCGAACCGCGAGGGCTCGGCCGATCCCGGCGACGGACTGGAGCTCGAGGGCTGCCGGGTCACCAACGCGGTGAAATGCCTTCCTCCCCAGAACAGGCCGGAGCCCGCAGAAGTCAGGCGCTGCAACCGCTACCTCGCGCAGGAGATCGCCGCGGTGAGACCGCGGGCGATCCTCGCCCTGGGCGCGATCGCTCACCGCGCGGTGCTCATGGCGCTGGGCCTCGCGCCGGGAAAGTGGCGCTTCGCGCACCACGCCGTTCACGAGCTGCCCTCGCTGCGGCTTTTCGATAGCTACCATTGCAGCCGCTATAATACGCAGACGCGACGGCTCACCGCAGCGGGTTTCGATGCGGTGGTGCGCGACATAGCAACGTTTCTCCGCCGCTCCTGATGACCTCTCGAGGCAGCACGCCCGCGTTCGACGCGCAGGCGTTCATAGCCGCTCTGCCCGGACTTCCCGGGGTCTACCGCATGCTCGGCGCGGACGGCCGGGCGCTCTACGTGGGCAAGGCGGGCGACCTCAAGAAGCGCGTCTCGTCCTACTTCCAGAAGACGGCGCACGGCCCGCGCATCGCGATGATGCTCACGCAGGTCGCCTCGGTCGAGATCACGGTCACGCGGTCCGAGGCGGAGGCGCTGATCCTCGAGAACAATCTGATCAAATCGCTCGCACCGCGCTACAACATCCTTTTCCGCGACGACAAGTCGTACCCCTACCTGATGGTGAGCGGGGAAGAGTTTCCGCGCCTGGGCTTCCACCGCGGCCCGATGGACAAGGCGCACCGCTACTTCGGCCCGTTTCCGCACGCCGGGGCCGTGCGCGAGAGCATCCAGCTCCTGCAGCGCGTGTTCCGCCTGCGC
>DATEGT010000062.1:0-6274 GCA_035280025.1 Burkholderiales bacterium
CTCGCGCGCCGCTGACGCCGGGCTCTAGAAGCGCTCGACCCAGGGCCGGAGCTCGACCTCCCAGGTCCAGGCGCTGCGGTGCTGGCGGTGGACGTCGAGATACGTTTTCGCGATCTCCTGCGGCAGCAGCATGCCGTCCGCTCCCCGGTCCTTCGCGCGCGCGTCGCCCGGCCCCTGGGAGATGCCGCCGTCGATGACGAAGTGCGCGACGTGAAGGCCCCTGGGCGCGAGCTCGCGCGCCATGCTCTGCGCGAGGCCGCGCAGCGCGAACTTGCCCATGGCGAAGGGCGCCGACTCGGCGTAGCCCTTCACGCTCGCCGAGGCTCCGGTGAAGAAGATCGAGCCGCTCGCCCGGGGAAGCATGCGCTTCGCCGCCGCCTGCCCGACCAGGAACCCTCCGAAGGCCGAGATCATGAGCGTGCGCTCGACCTCCTCAGGATCGAGCGAGACCAGCGGGCCGCGGGTCCGGTAGCCGGCGTTGTAGACGACGAGGTCGGGTGCCTGGATTTTTTCGAACACCGCGTCCACCTGCGCGGACGCCGACGCGTCGCACTCGATCGCGACGGCGCCGGTCTCTTTCACCAGCGCGGCGAGCTTGCCCGTGTTGCGCGCGGCGAGCGCGACGCGCATCCCTTCCCTTGCGAAGAGGCGCGCCAGCGACGCGGAGAGCCCGCTGCCCGCGCCGACGATGAGGGCGGTCTCCGCCATGTCACTTCAGGAACATCTCGGGCAGGGCCAGCGAGAACGCGGGCACGTAGGTGACCAGCATCAGCGCGGCGATCAGGGCGCCGTAGAACGGCCAGATGGTGCGCATGACGTAGCCGATCGACACCCCGCCGATCGCGCATCCCACGAATTGCGTCGTGCCGACGGGCGGCGTGTTGAGTCCGAGCGCGCAGTTGATGAGCATCAGCATGCCGAACTGCACCGGGCTCATGCCGTAGTGCGCGCAGATCGGAAGGAAGATCGGCGTGCAGATGAGTATGGTCGGCGCCATGTCGAGGAAAGTCCCGAGCAGGAACAGGATGACGTTCACCAGGAGGAAGATCACCCACGGCTGGGTCGAGATGCTCGCGAGCGCCTTGCCGGTCAGCTCGGCGACCTCGTAGAGGCTGATGAGATAGCCGAAGGTCGCCGAGATCCCGATCAGCAGCAGCACGATGCCGGTGGTCTTGACGGCCTTGGCGGCCGCCTTGAGGAAGCTCTCCCAGGTGAGTGTGCGGTAGACGATCGTCGTCAGGACGAGCGCGTAGAGCACGGCGATCGACGCCGACTCGGTCGCGGTGAAGGCGCCCGAGAGGATGCCGGCGACGATGATCACCACGACGAACAGCCCCGGCAGCGCCGAGGCGAACGCGAGCCATGCGGCGTCCCAGCCCGGGAAGGTCCCCGCGGGATAGCCGCGCCTGATCGCGACCAGGTACGCCGCGGCGAGATTGCATACCGTGAGGATGATCGCCGGCAGCACTCCCGCGAGGATCAGCGCGGCGACCGAGACCTTTCCGCCCGCGGCGAGCGAGTAGATGATCATGTTGTGGCTGGTCGGCATCAGCACGCCGACCAGCGCCGCGTGCGTGGTGACGTTCACCGCGTAGTCGGCGTGATAGCCCTCCTTCTTCATCATCGGGATCATCACCGCGCCCATCGCGGAGACGTCCGCGACCGCCGACCCCGAGATCCCGCCGAAGAGCGTGCACGCGATCACGTTCGACATTCCCAGCCCCCCGCGGATGTGGCCGACGAGAGCCTTGGCGAACCGCACGATGCGGTCGGCGATCCCGCCGTGGAGCATCAGCTCGCCGGCGAAGATGAAGAACGGGATGGCGAGGAAGGAGAAGATGTTCATTCCGGCCCGCATCTGCTGGAACACCACCGCCAGCGGCAGGCCTTCGTACAGGACGGTGCACACGGCCGACAGGCCGATGGCGAAGGCCACCGGAACACCGAGCAGGAGGAACACCGCGAACGAGACGGCGAGTATCGTCAGTGCCACGCCGGCGCCACTTCCTCGCCGCGCAGCTGCGCGACGATGTGCTCGATCGAGAAGAGGAGGATCAGCGCGCCCGCGACGGTCATCGGGAGATAGTTGAGCCCTTCGGAGACGCCCAGGGTCGGAACCTTGTAGTCGTGCACCGACCAGGCGAGGAGCCCGCCGTTCCACGCCATCATGGCGCCGAAAACGGCGACGAGCGCGTGGATCACGAGCTCGATCCTCAGGCGCAGCTTCGCGGGGACCAGCACCAGCAGCGACTCCATGCCGATGTGGCCCGCGTCGCGCACGCCCACCGCGGCGCCGAGCATGGTGACGTACAGCACCAGCAGCATCGCCAGGGCTTCGGCCCAGGTCGGCGTGTCGTTGAGGATGTAGCGGCCGAACACCTGCGTGATCACCGCGGCGACGATGGCGGCGAGGCCGGCCACCGCCGCCATCAGGCAGAGCTTCGCGGTGACGGCGCAGAAGCGGGTGAGCATCGGCGGCGTCCGCCGGCGGAGCGGGAGGGGCGAGCTACTTCGTCGCCTGCACCCGCTTGATCATGTCCTTCAGCCTGGGATCGGTGATGAACTTGTCGTACACCGGCTTCATCGCGTCCTGGAACGGCTTCTTGTCGACGGTGATCACCTGCGAGCCGGCCTTCTCGACGAGGGCGCGCGAGGCGGCCTCCTTCGCGTCCCAGAGCTTGCGCATGTAGGGCACCGATTCCTTCGCGGCCTGGCGGAAGATGTTCTGCTCCGCCGGCGAGAGCCGGTCCCAGACGGTCTTCGAGATCAGCAGGATCTCCGGCGCCATCGAGTGCTCGGTCAGCGTGTAGAACTTCGCCACCTCGTAGTGGTGCGCGGTGTCGTAGGAGGGCCAGTTGTTCTCGGCGGCGTCGATGACGCCCGTCTTCAGGCCGGTGTAGACCTCGCCGTAGGGCATGGGCGTCGCGTTCGCGCCCATCGCCTGCAGCAGCGACACCCACAGGTCGGACTGCTGCACGCGGACCTTCAGCCCCTTCATGTCGGCGAAGCTGCGCACCGGCTTCTTCACCGTATACAGGGAGCGGGCGCCGCTGTCGTAGAACGCGAGGCCGACGAAGCCCTGCCCGGCGCAGGCCGCGAGGATCTGATCGCCGACCGGCCCGTCGAGCACCTTGTGCATGTGCTCCTTGGAACGGAACAGGAACGGCATCGTCGGGACCATGGTCTCCGGACAGATGTTGTTCATCGGGGCCACGTTGACGCGCACGAGATCGAGCGCGCCGATCTTGACCTGCTCGATCGTGTCCTTCTCGCCGCCCAGGGCGCCGCCCGAGAACACCTTGATCGAGTCCTTGCCGCCGGTCTTCTGCTTGATGAGGTCGCCCATGTAGCGCACGGCGAGGACGGTCGGGTAGTCGTCCGGCTGGATGTCGGCCGCGCGGAATTCCCGGGCCTGGACGGAAGCGGCGAGCAGTGCGGCGGCGGTGCAGGCGATCAGGCGCATGTTTTCTCCCTTTGCAGAGTCCTCATCATACCGAATCGGGCGCAGCCAGCAGGCCGCGCGAAATCAGCGAGCGGAAGGCGTCGTAGGTCTCGCGTATGCCCTCGGCGAGGGTCGCGGCGCCGTAGTCGCCCAGGAATTCCCGCAGCGGCGTATCGGGAAGGTGCATGGGAAAGGCGAGCGGCTGGCCGCTCACGGTCATCCTCGACCCGGGCGCGATCTGCCCGAGGATCCTCAGGCCTTCCTCGACCGGCGCGTGGACGCCGTTCATGTTGAAGACGGGCGCGCCCGTGCGCTCTTTCGCGACCGCGCGGACGAACGCGCTCGCCGCTTCCCCCGTATACAGCCAGGAGACGCCGCCCGAGAAAGGCACTTCGTAGGGCCTGCCCGCCGCGGCCGCGAGGATCGCGGCCGTGGTCTTCGAGGTGAGCCCCTGGTCGCGGCCCACCCCGTATACCACGCCCGGCCGGATGCCGACGCTGTGCACGCCCCAGTCGCCGGAGTAAACGAGCGCGATCTGCTCGTCGCAATGCTTGTACGCGCCGTAGAGCGTATGCATCGCGCCGTGGCCCTCGTCCACGGCGCCGTAGGCGGCGATCGAGCTCGCGTAGGCGAGCCGCTTGATGCCGAGCCTGCGCGCCGCCTCGAACACGTTCACCGTCCCCACCACGTTGACTTTCGCGCCCGCCACGGGATCGGCCTTGCAGAACGGCACCTGCAGCGCCGCGAGGTGGATGATCGCGCAGGGGCGGACGTCCTCGAGCACGCGCGCGACGGCGGCGCCGTCGGAAATATCGCCGCTGCGCCACGCGATCTTCGCGAGATCCTTCTCCTCGAGCAGCAGCCGCGGCCGGCGCCTGTCCTCCGAGAGATCGAAGGCGCAGGCCTGAACGCCCGCGCGGACCAGGAGCGCGAGCACCCAGCTGCCGATGCAGCCTCCCGCCCCGGTCACCAGCACCGGGCCGGGGAAGCTCGCGGGATCGACCTTGAATCTCTCCGCGAGGGCGCTCATTCCCTCCTCCTTTTCGCGGGTCCCTGCGCGAGCACCTTGGCGCGCGTCGGATCGCCGCCGTCCTCCGCGAGCACGAAGGTGCCGCCCTGGTACTTCTCGGCGCGCGGATCGGCGCCGGGCTTCTCCGCCTTGAGGATCTCTTCGGCCCAGGCCTCGCTGTCGTCCTCGGCCCGGTAGCCCAGGCGCTCGGCGTTGGCGTTGTCGTACCAGCTGCGCCGGTTCGCCGAGACGCCGTAGACGATCTCGAAGCGGATCCCGGGCTTCTCGATCGCAAGCGACACGAGCTGCGCGAGGTCGCGCGGCGAGAGCCAGATCGAGAGCCTGCGCTTGTCCATCGGCCGCGGGTTGACGTTGCCGATCCTCACGCACACCACTTCCATCCCGTACTTGTGCGCGTACAGGCTGCCGAGGGCCTCGCCGAACACCTTGGACACGCCGTAGCGGCTGTCGGGCCTGGGATAGACCCGGTGGTCGATGGTCTCGTCGCGGTCGTAGAAGCCCACCGCGTGGTTGCTGGTCGCGAACACCATGCGGCGCACACCGTTGCGGCGGGCCGCCTCGAACACGTTGTAGGCGCCGACGATGTTCGCCCGCAGGATCACGTCCCACGGCCCTTCGACCGAGAATCCGCCCAGGTGCACGACCGCGTCGACGTCCCGGGTGACGCGCAGCATGTCGCGGAGCTTCGCGCAGTCGCCGCGGACGAATTCCTCCCCCGGGGAAAGCTCCGCAACGGAACGGATGTCGGAGAGCCGCAGGGCGTAGCGCCCCGCGAGCTCGCGGCGCAGGTGGCCGCCCACATCTCCCGCCGCTCCGGTGATCAGTATCTTCTTCATCCCGCCCGCTCCCCGGCATGATACACGCGCGGGATTCCTATAGACTCCCCTGAATGGCCTCGGTGACCCTGTCCGGCGTGCGCAAGAGCTTCGGCTCGACCGAGGTGCTGCACGGCGTGGACGTCGCGGTCGAGGACGGCGAGTTCTGCGTGCTGGTGGGCCCCTCGGGCTGCGGAAAATCGACCCTGCTCCGCATGATCGCGGGCCTGGAGGAGATCTCCGCGGGCGCGATCTCGATCGGCGCCAAGGTCGTCAACGCGGTCGCGCCCAAGGAGCGCGACATCGCCATGGTGTTCCAGAACTACGCGCTCTACCCGCACATGAGCGTGTTCGACAACATGGCCTTCAGCCTCAAGCTCGCCGGCGAATCGAAAGAGCAGACGCGCCAGCGCGTCGAGGAGGCGGCGCTGATCCTCGGCCTGCAGGAGTACCTGAAGCGCTACCCGCGCCAGCTCTCCGGCGGGCAGCGCCAGCGCGTCGCGATGGGCCGCGCGATCGTGAGGAAGCCCAAGGTGTTCCTCTTCGACGAGCCGCTCTCCAACCTCGACGCGAAGCTGCGCGTGGCGATGCGCACCGAGATCAAGGCGCTGCACCAGCGGCTGAAGAAGGTGCCGAAGCCCGAGATCCAGCAGCGCGTGCAGGACGCCGCGCGCATCCTCGGCTTGACCGACCTGCTCGACCGCAAGCCCAAGCAGCTCTCCGGCGGCCAGCGCCAGCGCGTCGCCATGGGACGGGCGATCGTGCGCCATCCCAAGGTTTTCCTGTTCGACGAGCCGCTGTCGAATCTCGACGCCAAGCTGCGCGTCGCGATGCGAAGCGAGATCAAGGAACTGCACCAGCGGCTGAAGACCACGTCGATCTACGTCACGCACGACCAGATCGAGGCGATGACGATGGCCGACAAGATCGTCGTCATGCGCGACGGCGTCGTCGAGCAGATCGGCGGGCCGCTCGAGCTCTACGACA
>DATEGT010000063.1:0-8775 GCA_035280025.1 Burkholderiales bacterium
C
Source organism: Burkholderiales bacterium (assembly GCA_035280025.1). GTDB lineage: Bacteria > Pseudomonadota > Gammaproteobacteria > Burkholderiales > SG8-39 > VBDM01. The sequence goes on from DATEGT010000063.1 coordinate 2, forward strand.
TCCTGCGGCTGGTCCGGCTCGGCCGCCTGCGGCGCGGCCGTCGCGCCTTGCGCGGGCGCACCGACGGGCTGGACCTGCTCCACCCGGCCGGTGTTCGCGCGCGCGTCGGCGGTCTGGTGGATCACCACGTACCACCATACGCCCCACAGCGTTACCGCCGCGAGCACGAGCGGGAAGAGCACCGCGAGCACGTTCTTCCACAGCATCCAGTAGGTCAGGCGCCTGCCATCGGCCTCGATCGCGAGCGCCCGGCCCGGCCGGACCACCGACGCGAGCAGGCCGAAGAACATCTTCTGCGAGTACGCCGACTGGAACTTGCGCACCCAATCGTGGACCGGCACCTTCTGCTGCTCCACCGGCAGCGGCGGCGCGATCTTGGGATTGATGAGAGCCCAGCCCACGATGTAGACGAGATAGAGGAAGGACAGGAAGAATCCCGGGAACATCGCCGAGGCGTAGAGCTTCACGACCGACTGGCCGGCGACCGCCGCGTACACGATAATCATCACCGAAGGCGGGATGAGGATGCCGAGCGTGCCGCCGGCGGTGATCACGCCCGAGGCGAGCTTGACGTCGTAGCCGGCCTTGAGCATCGGGTTGAAGGCGATCACCCCCATGAGCACGACGACCGCGCCGACCAGCCCGCTCGCGATGCCCCAGAAGGTGCAAACGATCAGCGTCGCGACGGCGAGCGACGCGGGCACGCGCCGGAACGCGAGCTGGATCGAGTAGAACATCTTGTCCACCAGCGCGCCGCGCTCCATGACGTAGCCCATGAGCACGAACAGCGGGATCGAGATCAGGGTGTCGTTGTTCATCGCGCCGTAGGTGCGCTCGACCATGAGGTCGAAGACCCGGTTCTGCAGCCAGGGCTGCGAAGCGTCGTGGAACGCGATGAAGCCGAACACCATGCCCAGGCCCATCAGCGTGAACGCGGTCGGGAAGCCCATCATGATCACGATCACGATGAGCACCAGCATGGTCAGTCCGAGGGCCGGGTCGCTCATCGCTCGGATCCCCTCGTGGTGGCGCGCTGCTTGGCCGCCTCGTCGATTTCGTGCACGCTCTCGAGAGCGCGCTTGCGCGATTCCTCGTCCACGTACTCGCTGTGCGCGAGCTGCTCCTCCACCACGTCGATCTCCTCGGCGTCTTTCAATCTGGCCGGCCAATCCCCGGTCTTGAGGCACACCACGCAGCGGGCGATCTCGGCGAGCCCCTGGATCATCACCAGCACGCCCGCGATCGGTATGACCGTCTTGAACTGGTAGACGGGCGGGCCGTTCGCCGTCACGTTGGAATGCTCGTTGATGCTCCAGGAGTAGGCGGCGTAGTCGTAACCCGCGTAGATCATCGCGATGACGCCGGGGATGAAGAACATGATGTACAGCACGAGGTCGAGCGTCGCCTGCGTGCGCGGCTTCATCGAGCTGTAGAGGAAGTCTCCCCGCACGTGCGCGTCCTGCGCGAGCGTATACGCGCCGCACAGCATGAACAGCGTGCCGTAGAGCATGTTGTCGAGGTCGAAGATCCAGGCGGTCGGCGCATTCAGGATGTAGCGCTTGAACACCTCCACACAGACGACCGACATCAGGATCATGATGAGCCAGGCGCAGGTCTTGCCGGCCCACGTGCTGACGTGATCCGCGACCTGCAGCAGGCGCTCAGTTTTTTGGACGTTCATACGCAGCACCGCTCCCACTGCCGCAAAAAAAACGAAGCACCACCCGGGACGGGCTCCCGGATGGTGCCTTGTCGGCTCAAATCCGCTTCAGGCCGATTTCTTCCCGGCTGCCTTGCCGAAGTAGTGATCGTAGGCCATGCGCCGGCTCACGTTGGTATCGAGATCCCATTTCACCGCGCGGGCGGCGAACTTCTTCTGGGACTCGATGATCTCCTTCATCATCGGATTATCGGCCGCCTGCTTCACCATCGCCTTGTCGTAGGCGCCGAGCTGATCCCGGAGAACCGATTGCGGCGTGATGTAGAACCGCACCTTGTCCTTCGTCTGCATCTCCTCGTAGTCCTTCGAGTAGCGGTCGATCGCCTTCCAGGTCAGCTGCTGCGAGGCCGCGTCCACCGCGTAGGCGATGATGTTCTTCAGCTTCGCCGGCAGCGCGTCGTACTTGGTCTTGTTGAACGAGATCTCGAACTGCTCCGCGTTCTGGTGGTAGCTCTGCAGCATGCACACCTTGGAGACGTCCGGGAAGCCCAGCGCACGGTCGGAGCTCGCGTTGTTGAATTCAGCCGCGTCGAGCAGGCCGCGGTCGAGCGCCGGAACGATCTCGCCGCCCGGAAGCGCGTTCACCGCCGCGCCCATGTTGGTAAACATGTCGATCGAGATCCCGACGGTGCGGAACTTGAGTCCCTTGAAGTCGGACGTCTTGGTGATCGGCTTCTTGTACCAGCCCAGGGGCTGGGTGTACATCGGGCCGTAGGGGAAGGACACGACGTTGGCGTTGATCGAGGTGAATATCTTGTCGAGCAATTCCTTGCCGCCGCCCCAGCGGTGCCAGGCAAGCATCATCTGGGCGTCCATTCCGAATCCCGGGCCCGAACCCCAAAGCGCGAGCGCATGGCTCTTGCCGTAGTGATAGACCAGCACGCCGTGTCCGCCGTCCAGCGTGCCCTTCGATACCGCCTCCAGAAGTCCGAAGGCCGGAACGACGGCGCCCGCGGGGAGCACCTCGATCTTCAGCTCGCCGCCGGTCATGTCGTTCACGATCTTCGCGTAATCGAGCGCGTACTCGTGGAAGATATCCTTGGACGGCCAGGTCGATTGCCAGCGCATCGTGATCGGGCCGGTCTGGCCCTTGGCGATCATCGGGAAGCCCAGGGTGGCGGTAGCCGCAGCGGCGCCCGTCAGGAATTTCCGGCGCGATGCCGTCTCGGTTTTCTTGGCTTGCTCCTTGCTCATTGAATCCTCCGTTGGAAGAGCGGTTGGGTGCGGCTGCTGTCTCGGTATTGTTGTTCTTGGCCCGGGCATGCCTTTCGGGTAAACGTGCCGGGGCATGGTTTTGTTCCGGCGCCGGCCCTCCAGGTTAACGACGCCGAAGCCCGCGAATCCTATCCCCACAGGGCTCCGAAATCAAGCGCGCCGTATGCGAATCGCGCGCTAGGCGATCCCCTCTACGGCGCGCCGGCACCGGAAGGGAAGCTCCCGGTCAATGCCCCACGTAGAACTTGCTCGGCAGGTAGAGAATGATCTGCGGGAAGATGATGCACAGTGCGTTGCCCACCGCCTGCAGGCAGATGAAAGGCACCGCCGCCTTGAAAATCATCGCCATGCTGATCTGCGGCGGGGCGACGCTTTTCAGGTAGAAGAGCGAATAGCCGAACGGCGGGGACAGGAACGCCATCTGCATGTTCACTATGAAGATGACGCCGTACCAGAGCGGGATGTCCTCCGGCTTCACTCCCGCGAACCCCATCACGCCGACGAAGTTCAGCTTCAGGAGGATGGGCACGAAAATCGGCACGGTGAGCAGCAGGATGCCGACCCAGTCGAGGAACATCCCCAGCACGAACAGGATCAGCATCATCAGTGTCAGGATTCCGTAAGGCGGCAGGCCTGTGCCGATGATGGAGTCGGCGACGAACTCCTGTCCGCCCTTCACGATGAAGAAGCCGACGAACATGGTCGCGCCGAAGAAGATCCACATCACCATGGACGTCGCTTTAAGCGTCGCCATGGCGGCTTCGTTGATGTTGACCCAGTTGAGCCGCCGGTTGAGCGCGCATACGACGAGCGCGCCGAAAGTGCCGATGCCGGCAGCCTCGACGGGCGTGGCGATTCCGAAAAAGATGACCCCCAGAACCAAGAGGATCAGCCCGATGGGCGCGATCGTATTGCGCAGCAGCCGGACCTTCTCCGGGAAGCTCACGCGCTCCTCGGGCGCTAGTGCCGGCCCGAGCTCCGGGTTGATGTAGCAGCGGATCGTGATGTAGACGATATACATGCCCGAGAGCAGCAGGCCCGGGAACACCGAACCGATGAGGAGCTCTCCGAGCGACTGCTGCGCGACCACCGCGTAGACGATCGCCATGACCGACGGCGGGATCAGGATGCCGAGCGTGCCCCCGGCGAGCAGAGCGCCGCAGGCGAGCTTCGGATCGTAGTTCTTCCGCAGCATCGCCGGCAGGGCGATCATGCCCATGGTCACCTCGGTCGCCCCGACCACGCCCACCATCGCCGCGAGCACCGTGCACGCGAGCACCGTCGCCGACGCAAGGCCGCCGCGCAGCGCCCCGAGCCATTTGTAGATGACATCGAACAGCTCCTCGATGATGCCCGCTTTCTCCAGCATCGCCGCCATGAAAATGAACAGCGGCACCGCAGAGAGCTGGTAGTCGGTCATGAACGGGAAGATGCGCGCCGGCATCATGTTCAGGATCGCCGGGGTGCCGAACACGAAAAGAAAGATGGTGGCGAGGCTGCCGGTGCAGAAAGCCATCGGCAGGCCGAGCATGAGCAGCAGCGCGAGCCCGCCGAAGAGCAGCAGGCTCAGCCACGCGATCGGTATCTCGATTCCCATTCTCTACGCCCCTTCGCGTCCGACCAGCATGATGTCCTTGATCAATTTCGAGACGCCCTGCAGCACGATCAACGCCGCGCCGATCGGGATTGTCAGCTTCACCGGCCAGTACTGAACCGTCCATTCCGTGAACGAGGTCTCGGCGTTCTGGACCGCGTCCCAGGCGAACTTCCACCCGGTGTAGAGCATGGTGATGGTGAAGATGAAGAAGAAGGCCGAGGAAACGATGTCGGCGATCGCCTTGCCGCGTTCCGAGAGATGCGTGTACACCACGTCGACGCGCACGTGCTGGTCCTCGCGGTAGGCGTAGGCCCCCGAAATCATGTACTGCATGCCGTACATGAGGAACATGCTCTCGTGCACCCAGTTGGTGGGGGAATTGAACACGAAGCGCGCCACCACTTCGTAGTAGTAGACGAACACCGAGATCACCGCCCAGTAGGCGACGTATTCCCCGGCCTTGGTGTTGATCCACTCGATGACGTCGGTGAACTTCGTGTGCAGGCGAAGCGTGGGATCTTCCGCAGTTCCGATCGCGGGAACATCCGGGGGCGGCGGCGAGGCCGCCGCGGTCGCGCCCGCCAGGCCGCGCGCATGCAGCCTGCGGATGATGCCGGGAATAAGGAAAGCGTCGACCGCCAGCAGCAGCGCGAGGGCGATGCCGAAATCGCGCGACCACCCGTACCAGTGGTCCGAGACCGCCTTTGCCACCTGATACTCCGCTTCGTCCTTCTTCACCTCGGCCTGTGCCTGCTCGAACGCATTCGTCTCCTGCGCGCCCTTTTTTTCCGGACCCGCAGGCCGAGCGCGGTCCAGCGCAGTGTGCGCCTGCTCGAGCGCCGCGAAGGTGCGCGACACGTCGTCGCGCACCTCGCGCACCTGGCTGTTGCAGTAGACGATGGCGAGGAACAAGGGCACAAAGGCGAATCCCCACCAGCTCTTGAGATAGAAACGGTGGATGCCCGCGAACCCGGCGGTGAGCCAGAAGAGATACGCGTTGAACAAGATCGGCTCGCGCGGCGCCCCCTTGCGGCGCTGGTGCGCCACCAGGTACATCGCCAGCAGCGGGAACAGGAAGAGCCCGCCCCAGTACATCCAGTGGGGCAGGATAAAATTCAGCGTCGGCATGAGAAGAAAGGCCTCCCTGCGCACGAACCGGGCCGCAAGCCGCGCGGCCCTTCGTGTGTAAAAGAAGATCGGTCCCGGCAGCGCCGGGACCCGGGACTTACGCGGTGAGCTTGTGCCCCTTGTACATGTCGGGGGTGACGTAACCGACGGTCGGCGACTCCATGATCTCGAGTTGCGCCTTGAAGAGCCGCGCCGCGTCCTTGTCCTTGTTCGCCCACTTGAACCAGATCGGCACCGCGACGCGCTGGAACTTCTCCAGATCCTCGAACGGCAGGCGGTTGATCTTGGTGCCCGCCTTCTCGAACTTCGGCCAGGTCTCCATGTCCGCCTTCTGGATCGCGCCGAAGTGCAGCGCCGAATAGGCTTCCACTTCGTTCTCTACCCACAGCTGCATCTTGGGCGAGAGTTTTCTCCAGACGTTCATGTTCACCACGAGGTCCATCAGGTCAACCGGCTGGTAGATCGACTCCAGTCCCGGAGGGCCGACCCAGATGTAGTTGGTAACCTGCTGGAAGCCGAGATCCCAGTTCACTGCCGGGCCGGTGTAGTCGGCCGCATCCACCGTGCCTTTCTCCAGCGCCGAAAATACTTCGCCGCCGGGCAGCAGCGTGGTGCGCGCGCCGATCGCCGCGAAACCTTCGGCGATCATGCCGCCAGGGACACGGAGCTTGAGCCCCTTGAAGTCCTCGATGGTGCGGATCGGCTTCTTGGAATGGACGATGTTCGGGCCGTGCTGAACGCGTCCGACCCAGAACAGCCCCTGCTTGGCGTAGACTTCGCGCGCCATCTGCACGCCGCCCTTGCCGTAGAAGAAGATGTCCCACTCGTGCGGGTAGCGCAGCCCCATGAGGTAGGAGGACAGGAAGGCGGTCGCGGGAATCTTGCCGACCCAGTACACGCAGAACGAGTTCATCGCCTCGAGCACGCCGTTCTTCACGCCGTCGAGCAGCTCGAAGTCCCCGACGATCTCCTTGGCGGCGTAGGGCTTGAATTCCAGCTCGCCGCCCGTCTTCTCCTTTATGCTGTTGCACCAGGCCTTGAAGGTGTTGAGGCCGACGCCGGCCGGCCAGGAGGTCTGTATCTTCCAGGTGGTGGTCTGCGCCGCCGCTGCGTTGCGTATAAAGGGCGCGCCGACCACCGTTGCGGCGCCTGCCGTGGCGGCCGCCGCCGTGCTCAGGAATCTTCGCCGCGAGGCGACGCCAGGCTTCTTGGTTGCTTCGCTCCTCATCAGGGTCTCCTTTTGTGAAAACGGTTGAGGTCTCGTCCAGCGCCGTCCGATATTTTTTCCGGGCGCGCCCTATCGCGGCCCGGCCGTGGAACCCTCCCTGAGGACTACGCCATCCGGGTAAATCCTATGCCCTCGCCGGTTGCGTGGCAAGGCGATTTTCGGGGCGTTCCATGGCGCGCTCGGCCGGGAGAGCGCCCGACGCCGCGGGGCGGGCGCCCGCCTTGTGGGGCGCGTTCGGGTGCCACCCCATCACCAGAAGTAGAACGAAAAAGCCGATGACATAGGCCAGGGTAACGTGCCACCCGTGGCGAAGCCAGCTGCCCACCGATTTCCCCTCGGGAAACATGTTCGAAAGGGCGACCCCCGCGCTCGATCCGAACCAGATCATCGAGCCGCCGAAGCCCACCGCGTACGCGAGGTAACCCCAGTCATAGCCGCCTTGCTTGAGCGCGAGCGCGGTCAGGGGAATGTTATCGAACACGGCCGAAACGAACCCCAGGCCCAGCGCGGTGTGCCACGACGCGGCGGGGAGCTTCTCCACGGGCATCATGGTGGCCGAGAGGACCAGCGAAAGGAGGAACACGCTCCCTTTGAAACTCTCGGGAAGCACCTCCCAGTCGGGCCGGCGCAGGGATGCCGTCGCCAGCAGGGCGATCACTACGGCGACCCCTATGAAGGGAAACCGGTCCGATACCTCCGGATACTTCAGGTTCATCGCGACATTGGTGACGATGGCTACCAGCAGAATGAAAAACACGATACCCAGACGCGGCCAGTCGACGTGGATGTACTGGTGTTCGTGTCTCAGGATCGGCGAATAGGCCTGCTGCTGGCGCGCGGCGGGGATGCCGCAGATCACCAGGGCGACCGAGGCGGCGACGTAGGCCTCGAAAACGTCCAACGGAGCGATTCCGTCGATCCACATCATGGTGGTCGTGGTGTCCCCCACGACGCTCCCCGAGCCGCCGGCGTTCGACGCGGCTACGATCGCCGCCAGGTAGCCGATATGCACCTTGCCGCGGAACAGCGTGTGCGCCATCGCTCCCCCGATCAGGGCCGCCGCGATGTTGTCGAGGAACGAGGACAGGACGAAGACCATCACCAGCATGATGAAAGCGCCCTTCCAGTCGTGCGGAAGAAGGCGCGGCAGCACGGCCGGCACGCGCGTCTTCTCGAAGTGCCTGGAAAGGAGGGCGAAGCCGAGCAGCAAGCACAGCAGGTTCGTCAGGATGACCCACTCGTGACCGAGGTGTGCCGCGAGCCCGCCGAGCCCCGCGCCCTCCTTGAAGCCGGTGAAGCCGAGCTTGTACAGCGTGATGACGGTGAGGCCCGCCAGGGCGACGTAGAGCGTATGCCGGTGAAACAGCGCGACGCCGAGCAGCGTGATCGCGAACAGGATGAAATCGACCGGGGCGCCAAGCACCGCCGGCCCGTCGGCGGCGAAGGCGGAAACTGGCATAATCAGCAGAGTCCAGGCCGCCGACGCATATCGATTTCGCATCACCCCTCCTCGAAACGACGGGGATTGTAGCATCGGGGTCAAGCAGCAGAGTCCTTCGGCGCGCCATGGAACGCGGAACGCGATCGACGGTCGAAGCGTGTTGCGCCCCGCGCGGAATCAGAACCGCCGCGCCCGAAGTGGGAGGACTCCGGGATGACGGAAGGAACCGATCATGAGGCTGTCTCTCCGATTCATTCTTCCCCTGGCGATCACGCTCGCGGCGATCGCGTACGCGGTCGTCCCGCTGGTCGACCGGCTGACGCTGCAATGGTTCGTTCGCGACCTCGACATCCGCACGCAGCTCATCACGCGCACCATCCAGGAGCCGCTCGCCGACCTCGTGCGCGAAGGCTCGCGCGCCAAGATCCTCAAGTACTTCGACCGC
>DATEGT010000064.1:0-31930 GCA_035280025.1 Burkholderiales bacterium
GCGGTGGCGGTGGCCCTCAACAAGCTCGCGCAGCGCGAGAAGGTGCTTTACGTCACCGGCATCTCGGGCTCGAACGACACCACCGGCAAGGACTGCGTGCGCTACGGCTTCCGCCAGAACTTCTACGGCGAGACCGCGGCCAACGCCATCGGCCCGGTGCTGCTCAAGGCCTACGGCAAGGGCAAGAAGATGGCGTTCATGACACCCGACTACACCTACGGCCACACCGTGACCAAGTCGACGAGCGAGTATCTGAAGGAGCACGGCGGCTGGGAGATGGTGACGAACCAGGTGTCTCCGCTCGGCGCCACGGACTACAGCTCGTACCTCACCAATATCGCGAACTCCGGTGCCGAGGTGCTGCTGAACGTCAACTGGGGACGCGACGCGGTGCTGTCGACGCAGCAGGCGAAGCAGTTCGGCGTCATCCCGAAGATGAAGCTGGTGATTCCCTACCAGATTCCGTTCCTCGCCAAGAACATCGGCGCGGAGCTCGCCGAGGGTGTGTACGCCGCGACCGATTTCTGGTGGACGCTGGAGGACAAGTATCCGCTCGCCAAGATGTTCGTCGACGCGTTCCGCAAGAAGTTCGGCTACAACCCGGAATGGGGCGCCGAGAACGCCTACATGTCTTTCGCCATGTGGGCGGACTCGGTCGAGCACGCCGGCAGCTTCTATCCGCCCGACGTCATCAAGTCCTACGAGGAAGGCCGCAAGCTGCAGTCGATGGTGGGCGAGGTGTACTTCCGCAAGGAAGACCACCAGCTGGTACGCCCGGTGGTGATCGTTCGGGGCAAGGCGCCGAAGCAGATGCGCAACAAGGAGGACTTCTGGGAGGTGACCGAGATCGTGCCGGGCGCCCCGCTGATGCAGAAGCCCGACGCGTTCGGCTGCCAGCTCGGCGACTACACCTAGCCGGGAGACGTCGTTCCCGCGCAAGCGGGAACCCATTTTCCGCGTAAGATGGGTCCCCGCTTGCGCGGGGACGATGTCGTATTGCTGATTGATCACCTGGGCTAACTTCAGCTCGCAGCTGTTCAACGGCCTGGCGCTGGGGGCGCTGCTCGCGCTCATCGCCTCGGGCCTTACCATCATCTACGGCACGCTCGGCGTGCTGAACCTCGCGCACGGGGCAATGTTCATGCTGGGGGGCTATGCGGGGTACGCCGCCTACCAGTGGAGCGGGTCGTTCCTGGTCGCGCTCGTCGCCGGCACGCTCGCCGTCGGCGTGCTGGGCCTGGTCACGGAGCGCGTGATCATCCGTCACTTCTATGCGCGCCCGCACGAGGACCAGCTGCTGGTCACCTTCGGCCTGGCGATCGTGTTCGTCGAGGCGGTGCGCTGGTTCTTCTCGAGCGACACGAAGACGGTCCAGACACCGCAGCTCCTGACCGGCATCACCGACCTCGGCTTCATGTTCTACCCCACCTACCGCCTGGCGGTGGTGGGCATCTGCGCGGTCGCTCTGCTCGCGCTGTTCCTTGTGCTCTACCGCACGCGCCTGGGTATGATCGTGCGCGCCGGCATCGAGGACTCGGTGATGGTCGACTCCCTCGGCATCAACGTCGACCGCGTGTTCATGCTGGTGTTCGGCATCGGCGCCATGGCCGCGGGCTTCGCCGGCATCGTCAACGCGCCGATCGTGTCGCTCACGCCGGAGGTGGGCGAGGCGATCCTGGTGCAGACCTTCGTGGTGGTGGTGATCGGCGGCGTCGGCTCCTTCCCGGGCGCGGTGCTGGGCGGCCTGATCGCAGGCGAGATCATCAGCCTGACCTCGATGGTCAATCCAGGCTACGCCTACGTGATGCTGTTCGCGGCCATGACGCTGGTGCTGATGATCCGGCCGCGCGGGCTGCTCGGCGCCAAAGGACGCGAATGAACGCCGACAGGATCTACAGCCCCCGGCGGCCGCTCCTCGTCGAAGTGGTGACCGCGGCCGCGCTGATCGCCGCGCCGTTCGTCCTGCCGCTGTTCGACGCGGCGCCGAACACCGTCAACCGCATACTGGTGTGGGGCCTGTTCGGCATCGGCTTCGACATCCTCTTCGGCTACACCGGGATGCTCTCGTTCGGCCAGTCGGCGCTGTACGGAACCGGCGGCTTCGTCGCCGCCTACCTGCTGACGCGCGCCGGCTTCCCGCACGTGATCGCGGCGCTTCTCATCGGAATGGTCGCCGCCGCGGCGGTCGGTTATCTGGTCGGCCTGGTCGCGCTGCGGCGCACCGGCATCTACTTCGCGATGATCACCATCGCGATCGCCGAGGTCTTCTTCTTCGTCGAATTCAATCCCCTCTCGGAGTGGACCGGTGGGGAGAACGGCCTGCCCGGGGTGCCGACGCCGTCGCTCGACCTCGGCTTCACCCACCTGCGGTTCACCACCGGCTGGACGCTCTACCCGTTTCTCGCCTTCTGCTACTTCATCGGCATCGTGATCGCGCTGCGCATCGTGCGCTCTCCGCTCGGCGCCATCCTTCGCGCCATCCGCGAGAACCCGCTGCGCGCCGCGGCCGTCGGCCACAATATCCATGGCTACAAGCTCGCCGCCTTCGTGATCGCCGCAGCGTACGCCGGCTTCGCAGGCGGGCTGCTGGGGGTGATGCAGGCCTTCATGCCGCCGGAGGCCTTCACGTTCGACACCTCCGGCCAGCTCGTGATGCAGACGGCCATCGGCGGACGCGGCACGCTGTTCGGGCCGCTGGTCGGGGCCGCGGTGTGGCTGTTCCTGCAGGACTTCCTGCAGGCGACACTCGGGTTGGGCGCGACGTGGAAGCTGGTGCTCGGGCTCATCTTCGTGCTGCTGGTCTGTTTCCTGCGGCAGGGAATCATCGGGGGCCTCAAGGACCTCTACGCTTTCGCCAGCGGCAAGCGCGCGGCCGCGGAGCGCGGTGAAGAGGGCGCGGCGACGCCCGGGCTCACCGCCGAGGAAGAGCAGAAACTCGCGGAGGCCGAGATCGCCCGCGAGCCCGATGCCGCGCCCATGCCGGCGCGCCGCCACGGGCCGGGCGGTCTCGACGGTCCGCTCCTGCAGGCGACCGGCCTTACCAAGCACTACGGCGGCGTGGTCGCGAACGCCGGAATCGATTTCGCGGTGAACGCGGGAGAGCTGCGCGGCATCATCGGCCCGAACGGGGCCGGTAAGACGACCTTCTTCAAGATGCTCACCTGCGAGGTTCCGCCGACTTCCGGCCGGATCGTGTTCGAGGGCCGCGACATCACCGGCATGAGCGTGACAGACGTGTGCCAGCTCGGGCTGACCAAGAGCTACCAGGTCAACCAGCTCTTCAACCGCCTGACGGTGCGCGAGAACGTGACCATCGCGGCGCTGGCCGAGCTGCGCGGCAACTTCAGGCTCGACATGCTGAGAGACCTCTCGAAGATCCGCGGCCTCGACGAGCAGGTCGGACACACCCTCGAGCTCGTGAACCTCGCCGGGCGCCGCGACACGCCGGTCGCACAGCTCGCGTACGGCGAGAAGCGGCGCCTCGAAGTGGGCCTCGCGCTCGCATCCTCCCCCAGCCTCCTGCTCCTGGACGAGCCGCTCGCGGGGATGAGCCCGCGAGAGCGGGTCGAGACGGTTAAGCTGCTCAAGTCGATCGGCAAGGGCCGCACCATGATCGTCATCGACCACGACATGGACGCCCTGTTCGAGCTCGCCGCGCGAATCACCGTGCTCCAGGAAGGGCGCGTGCTCGTCGAGGGCGCGCCGGACGAGATCAAGGGCAACGCGAAGGTCCAGGAGGCCTATCTCGGCGGCGTGCATGGCGTGCTGGCGGAGCAGGCGGCCCGGTCATGAGCCTGCTCGAGGTCAAGGGCTTGAACAGCTACTACGGGGACTCGCACATCCTGTTCGACGTCTCGCTGCGCGTGGAGAAGAACGAGGTGGTGGCGCTGCTCGGCCGCAACGGCGCGGGCAAGAGCACGACCCTGAAGAGCCTGATGGGCGTGGTGACGCCGCGCGCGGGCTCGGTGACGCTCGACGGCGTCGAGATCGCCGGAAAGGAAAGCCACGCGATCGCGCAGGCCGGAATGCAGCTCGTGCACGAGGAGCGCCGCATCTTCGGCAGCCTGAACGTCGAGGAGAACCTGGTTCTCGCCGGGCTGACCGCGCGGAAGAAATGGCCGCTGGATCGAATCTACGGGATGTTCCCGCACCTCAAGGCGCGCCGCGGCAGCCGCGGCACCGACCTCTCGGGCGGCGAGCAGCAGATGCTCGCGATCGCCCGCGCGCTCATCCGCGACCCGAAAATCATCCTGCTGGACGAGCCCTTCGAGGGGCTTGCGCCCGTGATCGTGCGCGACCTCATGGCGGCCTGCCGCGAGCTCGCCGCCTCCGGGCAGACCATCGTGCTGGTCGAGCAGAACCTCGCAGCCACCCTGGCGCTGGCGCAGCGCGTCTACATCATCAACAACGGACACATCGCTCACGAGGGGCCGGCCCAGGAAATCAAGGCGCGACCGGAGGTCCTGCAGCGCCACCTCGGGGTTTGAGCGGAGTCAGGTCATTTCAGCTTCGACGTCCGAGGGGAAGATGTCCACGCCCAGCGCTTTGCCGAGCTTGGCGACGAGGGGAATCGTCACCGGCGCGCCGGGAAGGATGAGCAGGGTGCCGATGCCGGCCATCTTCAGGTAATCGCGCAGAACGGCGTTCGCCTTTTCCATCTCTTCGCGGGTGGCGGTGCCCCGGAGATAGTTCTGGTAGGTCGCCGTCATCACTTTTCCGCGGCCCAATTGCGCCGCGAAGTAAGTGCGCGCGCGCAGCGCCTCGTCGACGAGGCGCTGCTGGGCGAGCTGCGCCATGCTGTCCACGGAGCGCAGCGCATCGAGGAGGTTGCCGGCGCGGCCGTCCCAGGCCGCCGCGGCGCCGAGCGCCCGGGTATGGCGTGCGCGCTCGCAGAGAGCGTCGATCACCGTCAGCACCGCGGCGGGCGAGCGCCTCAGCAGCGCGGAAAATTCCTCGGGAGACATCTTGCGGGCCACCACCCGCGTCGCCGCGACGGCGGTGGCCAGCCGCGGCAGCGACTCCAGCACTCCCATCTCGCCTAGAAATTCTCCGGCCCGGGCGTGCCCCGCCGGGCGGTCGCCGCCGCCCGCATTCCGGGTCCGGACGAGGACACGCCCCGATTCGATCCAGAAGACGCCCTCGCTCGGCGCGCCTTCCTCGAAAAGCGCCGCCCCCGGCTCGAATTCGGTGCGTGTCAACCCGGAGCGGGCGATCGCGGCGCGCAGCGCGCCCTGCCGCGGCGCCCGCTTGATGAGCGAACGCAAGGCCTCGACCGCTCGCTGGAAGCCGGGCGCGGGCCGGTCCGGCGCCTGTGCGCCGCGCAGAAACTCGATCTGCGCGCGCGAACGGAGGCTCAGGCCGTTCAGCACCTGCGCGGACAGCTCCGGGTCGCGCACGACTTCCGCGAGAAACTCGCCGCGCCGGTAGCGCCTCAGTAGCGCGTCCGAGACGGCCCGCGCGGTGCCGTTGCGCGGGGCCCAGACCAGCGCCCCCATTTCCCCGACGAAGCTGCCGGAGCCCACGCGTCCGAGCACCGCGACGCGATCTCCCGTTCGACGGCTGATTTCGATCTCGCCGGAAACGACCCGGTAGATATGCCGGCTCGCCTCGCCTTCGCTGAACAGGATCCGTCCGGACGCGAGCTCGATGTCAGCCATGGGGTCGCGCGCGCTGAAACCTGCCCGTGGATCCGATCGCGAACGTGATCCGCCTCAGGCCGTCCCGCCGACGGTCAGCCCGTCTATCCGGAGCGTCGGCTGTCCCACGCCGACCGGCACGCTCTGACCTTCCTTGCCGCAGGTGCCCACGCCCGAGTCGAGCGCAAGATCGTTGCCGATCATCGAGACGCGCGTCAGCGCGTCCGGGCCGTTGCCGATGAGGGTCGCCCCTTTCACCGGGTACGTGACCTTCCCGTCCTCGATCATGAAGGCCTCGGAGGCGGAGAACACGAACTTGCCGTTGGTGATGTCCACCTGCCCGCCCCCGAAGTTGACCGCGTACAGGCCCTTCTTTACCGAGGCGATGATCTCCTTCGGATCCTTGTCGCCGTTGAGCATGTAGGTATTGGTCATGCGCGGCATGACCACGTGCGCAAAGGACTCGCGCCGGCCGTTTCCGGTGACGGGCACGCCCATGAGGCGCGCGTTCATGCTGTCCTGCATGTAGCCGCGCAGCACGCCATCCTCGATGAGGACGTTGCGCTGCGTTGCGTTGCCCTCGTCGTCGATCGAGAGGGATCCGCGCCGGCCAGGCAGCGTGCCGTCATCCACCACGGTGACGCCCCTGGCCGCGACGCGCTCGCCCATCCGCCCCGAAAATGCCGACGAGCCCTTACGGTTGAAATCGCCCTCCAGGCCGTGGCCGATCGCCTCGTGCAGAAGCACGCCCGGCCAGCCCGGTCCGAGCACGACCGTCATGGTACCCGCCGGAGCCGGGCGCGACCGCAGGTTGACGAGCGCCTGATCGACCGCCTTGTCCGCGTAGTCCTTCAGCATCTCCTCGGTGAAGTGCGAGTAGTCGCTGCGCGCTCCGCCGCCCGATGTTCCCTGCTCGCGGCGGCCGTTCTCCTCGGCGATCACCTGAACCGACATGCGCACCAGCGGCCGCACGTCCGCGGCGAGCACCCCGTCGGAGCGGGCAACCAGCACCACCTCGTATTCCGCCGCCAGGCTCGCCATCACCTGGATGACCCGCGGGTCGCGCGCGCGGCACAGGCTCTCGACCCGCTCGAGAAGCTTTACCTTCCCCATGTCCTCGAGCGACGCCAGTGGATCGACCGGCCGATACAGCTGCAGGCCGGCGCCCTGGCGCGCGGCCACCGGACGATGCTTTCCTCCGCTGCCCGCAATGGCACGCGTGGCTCTCGCGGCATCCTCGAGAGCGGGCAGGCTGATCTCGTCGGAGTACGCGAACGCCGTCTTCTCCCCCGCGATCGCCCGCACGCCCACGCCCTGGTCGATGCTGAAGCTTCCCGACTTCACGATTCCTTCCTCCAGGCTCCAGCCCTCGCTGCGCGCGTACTGGAAATACAGGTCGGCGTAGTCGAGGCGGTGCGAGAGGAGCGAGCCGAACACGCGGTCGAGCTTGCCCGCCTCGAGCTCGTGCGGCGTCAGCAGGAACGACTGCGCGGTCGAAAGAAG
Organism: Burkholderiales bacterium; assembly: GCA_035280025.1. GTDB lineage: Bacteria > Pseudomonadota > Gammaproteobacteria > Burkholderiales > SG8-39 > VBDM01. The sequence continues at coordinate 7,140 of DATEGT010000064.1, forward strand.
CTGCTCGTTGGTGTCCATGAGAACCGCAAATGAGGGCGGGCGAGCCGATATTCTAGCTCTGGGGTCCCCGCAGCACGCGGTGCGCAAGCGCGGGAAGGCTTCCGCGCATCTTCGACTGGAACGCAGGGTCGATGTCGGCCACCACCACGCCCGCGCCGGCGGCCCTCTCGGCGACGATCCTGCCCCAGGGATCGACCACCATGCTGTGGCCGTGGGTCTGCCTGCCGTTCGGGTGGGTGCCGCCTTGCGCGGGGGCGAGCACCCAGGCGAGGTTCTCGATCGCGCGGGCTCGCAGCAGCGGCTCCCAGTGAGCTCGTCCGGTAGTCGCGGTGAACGCCGAGGGCACGAGGATGATATCCACGGGCGCCAGCGCGCGGTAGAGCTCCGGGAAGCGCACGTCGTAGCAGACCGAGACGGCGATGCGCCCGAACGGCGAGTCGATGGCGCACGGCGTCGCGCCCGCTTCGATGGTCCTGCCCTCGTCGAAGCGCTCCGCTCCGAGCTCGAGGCCGAAAAGGTGGATCTTGTCGTAGCGGACCACCCGACGGCCGTCCGCGTCGTAGACGAGGCAGCTGTTCCGCACCTTGCCCGGATCGGGGCATTCGAGCGGCACCGATCCGCCCACGAGCCAGATTCCGTGGCGTTTCGCGGTCCCGGCGAGAAAATCCTGGACCGGGCCGGCGCCGTCCTTCTCCTTTGCCGCGACTTTGTCGGTGTCGCGCACTCCCAGGATGCAGAAATACTCCGGGAGCGCAACCAGCTTCGCCCCCTGCCGCGCCGCCTCGGCGACGAGTCCGGCCGCGGCCTCCAGATTTTCCGCGACGACGGGCGTCGACACCATCTGCACCAGCGCAACCCTGAAAGGCTCGTTCGGCGTCATTGCAGAGCGGGCTCGGGTCTTTCCTTGACCGTGCGCACGTCGGCCTTCAAGCGGTCGACTTTCGGCTCGGTCCAGGTTCCGGTGACGTGATATTCGAAGGTGAGCACCTGCCCCAGGGGATTCTTGAGTATCTTCTGTAGCAGCAGCGCCCCGAGGCCCCACACCGGGTTGACCACCACGGCGACGACGCCCGAGACGCTGTCCCCGACCGAGGGCTCGACGCGCGCCTGCAGGTCCTGCGTTTCCTTCACCAGGTCGATCTGCCCCGACATGCTGACCTGCGCGGAAGGTCCGCGCAGGTGGAATTCGCTCGTGCTCAGCACCCCGTCGGACACCTTGACCTTGGTCGCGAGGCTGTCGAAAGCGAATCCCTGCCCGTACAGCTCCCGGAAATCGAGCGTGATCCAGGACTGCATGCTGAGAATCCCCATGAGGCGCGCAGCGCCGGGCTCGGCCTTGAGGAACTGGCCCTTGTACGCGTCCAGCTGCAGAGTTCCGGACAGCGTCGGGAAATCGATCGATTGCGGGCTGCCGGCCCAGCTCAGATTTCCCTTGAGCGTCGCGTTGCCTCCTTGAACGGTCCTGGGATAGCCGAGGCGCTCCAGGTATTTTCCGATGTCTTTCACCTCAAGTCCCGTGATGTTCACGCTGAACCTGGGCTGCAGCCGCCAGCTCTGCCACACCCCTTGCGCCGTGAGCGTGCTCTCGGGCCCTGTGAGCACCAGCTTCTCGATGCGCCAGTCGAGCGCCCTGTTGACGGCGACGAGCTCCAGCCGGCCGAGATCGTTCCCGCTCAGCACGAGCTTGTCGGCGATGATATCGAGCGCGGGAAGGTCGCGAGACGGGGCCTCCTCCTGCTTCCCCGGCGTTGCGTCGGGCAAGGTGAAATACTTCAGGCGCGCGATCAATCGTCCGAGGCCTTCAGGCCGCCAGGCGATCTCGCCGGCGAGCTCCTTGGACGAAACGTTCGCGATCCAGACGTTGCCGCTCGTCCCCGCTCTGAGCGTGACGTCGTTCAAGCGCCGTCCGGCAAAATCGAGCTCCGCGATCTTGAGGTCGAACGCGGACGAGAGCGACGAGCCCGTCGGGTCCTTGCCTCCGAACAGCTCGCGCCACCGGTCCGCATCGGCGTAGGGAAGCTCGCCCATGATCGTGACGCCGGCCCGGTCGGGAATGACGGCAGGCTGATTCACGCTGATCACGCCGCGCTCCGTGACGTACCGGCCGCCCTCGCGCCTGCGCTGGAAATTCGCCTCGATCGCGGACCCCAGCGCAAGCTTGACCGAGTCTCCCTGCGACTTGCCCGGGATGACCCGCTCGATGCGCAGCGGCATCGGCTCGACCGCCTCCTTGCCGAGCGGGGGTGGCAGGTCGGCGGCGATCCCGACGAGCTGCGACTGGACGGTCAGCGTCACGGGCTTGCCGCGGCCTCCGGTGAGCGTGCCCTGCCAGGCGGAGGCGCCGGACACGTGGCGCAGCAGGTTCTCGCCGTAGAAGTCGAGTATCTGCGGCGCGGTCGCCGTGCCCTGGGCGCTGACGGCGATGGTCCCGTCCGCGCGCGTCGCGGCCGACAGCGTCGCCGGCCCTCCCAGCAGCTGCGCCGTGAGGCCGCGCACGGTGATCCCGGATTCGGTGAACTGGATCTCTCCGTTGACGTGCGAGAAAGGGGGGGCGTCGGTATCCGTCCTGATTTCGTTGTCGACCACCTGGTAGTCGCCGCTCAGCTTGAACGCTTCCGGCTTCGCGATCGGAATGTCGAGCTGGAGCCTCAGGCGGCCCGAACCCTGTGCTTCCATGCCCTCGTTCATGCCGTCCAGATACTTCGCGACCGGGCTCGCGGCGATGAATCGAAGAAAGTCGGCGGTCTGGTCCTCGGCCCGCACTTCGACGCCCACGCGAACATCGCCATGGAACAGATCGGGGATGACAGCGCGCACGCTGCTCGCCTGCACGCCGACGATCGAACCCTTCGATGCCGCGATGCGCATCGCCTTGCCTTCGAAGATGAGATCGCCGGACAGGCCGGTCGCCTGCGGCCAACCGTCGGCGTACCGGAAATCGGCGTCGGTCACCTTGGCGACGATCTGGAAGGTTCCCGAGCCCGGATCTTCGAAGGGAAATTGGGCGAGCGGCCCCTTGAACCGCACCTTGACGTCGCTGGAGCGCCCGGCCCGGATCGACGCCTTGAGGTACTCGACCACCGCCGAGGGCAGGTACGGAATGTAGCGATACACCGCTCGCCCGTCCGCGCGCGAGAAATTTCCGGTGAGATCGATGAAGCTCGTGGCGTCCTGCTTTCTGGTGAAGCTGCCGAACAGCGTTCCCGCCGCGTCGCTGTTGGAGAACGAGAGGTTGTTGAAGGCGACCTCGATGCGGTCCGGCGCGTATTTCCAGCCGATCTGCGCGGCGAGCGTGTCGAGCTGCGCCGAGCCCTCCGCGATGACGCCGGGCAGCTCGACCGTCACCCGCTCCGAGCCGAGCACCACGCTGCCGCCCCTTTCGCTCGCCTCGAACCGCCCCGTGAGCCCCGACACGCCTGGGATCTTCTCGTGCGCCCGGGCGGCCAGCCTGCGGAAGCTTCCGCGGACGTCATAGTGCTCCGGGTCGTCCGCCTCGCCGATCCAGCTGCCCTTCAGGTTGTGGATGCTGCCGCGAGGATCGCTGTCGACGAGGCGCTGGCGCAGGGCGCGCGGGAGCGGAAAGTACTCGGTGAGCTTGGCGAGCGGGGCCAGCTCGATTGCGTCGGCTTCGATCTCTCCGCCGGCGGAGTCACCCTCCGCGCCCGCCATTCGCCAGCGCACGCGGAAATCCGCGGGCGGCACCACTATCCCCGTCTCGGTCCTGAGCGTGAGCTGCCGGCCGGAAATCTCGAAACCCTTGGCCGCACGCTGGTTCGCTCCGACGCGCCCCCGCAGGTACTCGAGTTCGAGCACCGGCGTCTCCCTCGCGACGCGGACTGAGACCTGGGAAAGGGCGACGTCGGCCGTCGCTTCCGAGTAGCTCTTGCCGTCGAGGTCGACCCACAGGCGCACGCCTCCCTTGCCGGCGCGAATGTCCACCGGATAGTCGATCCATCTCCGCCACACCGCGAGGTCCGCGTACTCGAGCTCGGCGTACAGCTGGCCGCTCCAGGCGCCCCAATCCGTCAGACTGCCTCCGCTCAAGTCGCCGCGCACCTCCAGGGCGGAGGCGAGCCCCGCGGGCGGCTTGGCCTTGAGGGCGAAACGGTGGCCGAGGAAGCCGTTGCGCAGCACGAAATTCAGCGTGCTCAGCTCGAGCGGGGGCGCCCCCCGCAGCTCGTCTTCCCAGTTGACGCTCGCGTCGCGGATCGTAATCTCGCGCTGCGAAAGCACCCATTGCGCGACACCGACGTCCCCGCGCTGCGCCGGATGCAACTCGATTCCCGCGACGCGGAACTTGCCCGTCTCGTCGCGCCGGATCTCGAGGCGCGGCTGGTCGAATACGAGCGAATAGAACCTCGGCGCTCCGAGCAGGATCGAGCTCCACGCAACGGTGGCTTCGATTCCCGGCAGGGTCAGGGCGGCGCGGCCGTCATGATCGTACACGGTCACATTGCCGAGAAGCAGCTCGGGCCGCAGGCCCTGCCAGTCCGCGTCGATCGCGCCTATCGTTACGCGCTGACCCAGCGCCCGCGACACCGACCGCTCGACGTCGGTCCGGTAGTCGGTGACTTTGGGAAGAATCCAGTAACGCAACCCGAGGAGGGCCGCGGCGAACAGGAAGTACAGCGCGACCAGCCCCCATCCGAGAATCCGCGCAACCGCGGCCCACCGGCTCTTCGGCGGAATGGCCCCGTCGATCGTCTCCTCGATCGCGTGCTCGAGCTGCTCTAGTTTTTCCAGCGGTTGGTTCAAGATTCAGTGCGCCGTCGGCGCGGAGGTCTGGGTCCGGCCGGGGCCGGTCATGGCGAACGAGGAATGAACGCGAGCGCACCGCGTCGCGACGACACCAGCAATGCCGACATTCTACCCGGATGGCCCTGGTTGCAAGCAAAAAGTGGCTGACAAGCCGCTGAAGCTCCTCGCATTTTCACCTTTCCCCTCCCCCAGACGGGGGCGCGCGCCTTTCCGCTAAAATAAAGCCTTTCGAAGGCATCCTCGGAGAGTGCTCATGTCGATGGCCGATCGCGACGGATTCATCTGGTACGACGGCAAGCTCGTGCCCTGGCGTTCCGCGACGACTCACGTCCTCACCCATTCGCTGCACTACGGCCTCTCCGTATTCGAAGGCGTGCGAGCCTACAAGACCGTCGAGGGACCGGCCATCTTCAGGCTCAACGACCATACCGAGCGTCTGTTCAACTCGGCGCACATCTACATGATGAAGATCCCGTACAGCCGTGACGCGCTCATGGAGGCGCAGAAGGAGGTCGTGCGCGCCAACCAGCACGAGTCGTGCTACATCCGGCCGATCGCCTTCTACGGCTCCGAGAAAATGGGCGTGTCGCCCATCGGCGCCTCGGTGCACGTGGCCGTTGCCGCGTGGCCGTGGGGCGCCTACCTCGGGCAGGAGGCCATCGACAAGGGAATCCGCGTCAAGACCTCGTCCTATGCGCGCCATCACATCAACGTGACCATGGCCCGGGCGAAGATGGCGGGGACCTATCCGAATTCCATTCTGGCGAACCTCGAGGCGACGCAGCACGGCTACGACGAAGGGCTACTCCTGGACGTCGACGGGTTCGTCGCCGAGGGCTCCGGCGAGAACCTGTTCATCGTCAAGGACGGCAAGCTGCACGAACCGGAGCTGACCTCGGCGCTCTCGGGGATCACGCGCGCCTCGGTGATCACGCTCGCGAACGAGCTCGGATACGAGGTCGTCTCGCGGCGCATCACCCGCGACGACATCTACATCGCCGACGAGGCCTTCTTCACCGGAACAGCCGCTGAAGTCACGCCGATCCGCGAGCTCGACGGGCGCGTGATCGGCTCGGGCACGCGAGGCCCGATCACGACCCGGATACAGAAGCTCTTCTTCGACGTGGTCGCCGGCAAGGTCGCGAAGCACAGAGACTGGCTCTCGCCCGTGAACGAGAAGAAGACGGCGAAGGTCTCGAAAGAGAACGCTTGATGGCGGCAACCGAGCGGGCCGGCCGCCTCGTCGAGGTCACCGAGAACGACCTTCCGCTGCACTGTCCCACGCCGAAATCGCCGGTGTGGAGCATGCACCCGCGCGTCTTCCTGGACGTCGCCGGGGCGGGCCAGATGCTCTGCCCGTACTGCGGCACGCGCTACGTCTACAAAGGCCAGAAGCCCAAGGGCCACTAGCGCCCGGTGCCGAAGATCCTCATCGTCGCGCCGAACTGGATCGGCGACGCCCTGCTCGCCCAGCCGCTGCTCGCGCGTCTCGGAACCGTGCGCGCCGGCGCCGTCATCGATGCGCTCGCGCCCGGCTGGACCGCCCCGGTGCTGCGCAGGATGCCGGAGATCGGAGAAGTCATCGAGGCGCCCTTCGCGCACGGCGTGCTCAAGCTCCGGGAGCGCTGGCGCCTGGCCTCGATGGTGCGCGCCCGGGCCTACGACGAAGCGATCGTCCTACCCAACACCCTCAAATCCGCGCTGATACCTTTTTTCGCCGGCATCCCCGTGCGCACGGGGTTCGTCGGCGAACTGCGCTATGGCCTGCTCAACCGTGCGCATCGGCTGGACGAGACCGCCCAGCCGCTCATGGCCGAGCGCTACGCGCAGCTCGCAGAGGCGCCGGGCGCGCCCGTCCCGAAGCCCCTCCCCGGGACGAGGCTTCGCGTGGATCCGGACAACCTCTCCCGGGAGCTTTCGCGCCTGGGACTCACCCGCTCGAAGCCCGTCGCCGCGCTCTGTCCGGGCGCCGAGTACGGTCCGGCCAAGCGCTGGCCCGCCCGCCATTTCGCGGAGCTCGCGATAACACTGGCTGCACGGGGTTGCGCGGTGTGGCTGTTCGGCTCGGGCAAGGACAGCGAGATCGGCGAGCAGATCGTGCACCTGTCCGGGGGCGCCGCGGCCAACCTGTGCGGCAGGACCGATCTCGCGAGCGCGATCGACCTGCTGAGCCTGGCCGAGGTGGTGGTGAGCAACGATTCGGGCCTGATGCACGTCGCAGCGGCGGTCGGCCGCCCCGTGGTCGCTCTGTATGGATCCTCCAGCCCCGGGCACACGCCGCCCCTGTCGCGCGCGGCACGCTTGGTCAGCATCGGGATCGAGTGCAGCCCGTGCTACGCGCGCGAGTGCCCCCTCGGTCACTTCAAGTGCATGAACGATCTCCTGCCCCGTCGCGTGCTCGAGGAAATCGCTGCGGTCGAAGCCCGAGTCTAGTAGACGTCGCGCTGGTAGCGCCCGGCGCGGGTCAGCTCCTCGAGATAGCGCTTCGCCGCCGGCGAATCCATCCCGCCCTGAGTGACGGCGATCTGCTGCAGCGCCAGATCGACGTCTCCGGCCATGCGCTTGGCGTCGCCGCAGACGTAGAGATAGGCGCCGTTCGCGAGCCAGCGCCAGAGCTCCTGCGCGGCTTCGAGCATCTTGTGCTGAACATAGACCTTGCTCGTCTGCTCGCGCGAGAACGCCAGATCCATGCGCGTCAGGAGCCGCTTCTGCGCGAAATCCTCGAGTTCCGTGCGATAGAGGAAGTCGGCGTCTCGCCGATGATTGCCGAAGAAGAGCCAATTCCGCCCGGCGGCGCCCGCGGCGGCGCGCTCCTGGAGGAACGCGCGGAACGGGGCGATGCCGGTGCCGGGCCCGACCATGATGATATGGGCCGCCAGGTCGGCGGGAAGCCTGAAGGCGTGCGCGCGCTGCACGAACGCAGACAGCGTCCGTCCCGGGCGCAGGTGCTCGGCGAGAAATCCCGAGCCGGCGCCCTGATAACTGCGCTCGTTCCGGTCGTAGCGCAGCACGCCGACGGTGAGGTGCACTTCGCGCGGATGGCGTTTCTGCGAGGACGCGATCGAGTAGAGCCGGGGCTGCATGCGCCCCAGCGCCGCGACGAAGTCCCCGATCCGGGGGCGCGCGGAGGGGAACTCGAGGAGCCCGTCCAGCACGTCGTGCACACCCAGGGCCTCGGCGCCGCCGTCGTCCTCGGCGAGCTTCGCAAGCCTAGCGCGGTCCACCTCGTCCCTGGCCTCGCGGGCGAGAAGCGCGTAGAGGGCCTCCGTCGGCGAGCGCAGGTCGCACTCGTTTCCGAGCGCATCGCGTGCGGACACCGCCGACCCGTCGGCCAGCGTCACCGCCTCGGAGCCTTTCGCGCGCAGAATCGCGACGAGCAGCTCCACCTCGTCCGGGTTGTTCTGGGGCCACACGCCGAGCGAGTCACCCGGGTCATAGGAAACGGCGTCTTCCAGTTCGAGCACGACGTGGTGGATGTCGCGGTCGGACCCCGGCGCCGTAAGGGGCGTGCTCGCCACCAATCGCGCGCCGACCGGTGCGTCGCGGCCATAGCCGCGCTCGATCGTCTTGTGCGGCGCGGGGGGCCGTGGCCTGGGGAGAGGAACTGCTGCGCGCTGGGCGGCAAGCTCCTTGAGCTTCCTGGTGGTCGCGCGGCCACCGGGGACGCATTTTCCCAGGTCGATCTCCGCGCCCGCCGCGATCGCCTCCGCGTAGCTCTTGCAAAGGTACCCGCACTGGCCGCAATCGAGCTGTCCCATCGCGGCCATCATCCGCCGTTCGATCGGTTGCCCTTCGGCAAGCTTCATGCGTTCGTCCAAGACCAGCGTCGGGTCGTGCCAGAGAAAGCCCTCGTCGGCCGAGGGGCCGGGCGCCGCGTCCGCGGGCTCGCCCGCATTTGCGCGACCGGCGCCAAGCAAACCCGCCACGAACCCGTTCAACCACGCGCGCTGCGCTTCGGTAAAGGGCGCGTTCTCGGGAAGGAATGCCTCCATCACGCCCCCTCAGGCCGGGAAGCTGCCGCCAAGTCCCGCAAAGCGTCCGGGGTGTGGCGCTTCGTAAATGCCTGGAAGGTTTCGTCCTGAGACTCGCGCCGCTCCAGGTAGCGACACAGCAGCCGCTCGAGCACCCGAGGTATTTCCTCGGCCGGCACGGCCCTAGCGATTTCGCGCGCGAGGCCGCGGCGCTCGCCGAACCCGCCGCCGGCAAAAAGATGGTAACCCTCGGTCTCAGAATCGCCCGTCGCGATCTTGGTGGCGAGCAGGCCGATGTCGCCGATGGCATGCTGGGCGCACGAGTTGGGGCACCCCGTCAGGTGGATGTTGACCGGGATATCGAGCGAGAGTCTGGCGTCCAGATACTCGACAATTTCCGTCGCATGGCGCTTGGTGTCGCTCGCCGAGAATTTGCACCCGGTGTTGCCGGTGCAGGCCACGATGCCCGCTGCGACCGCCGAGGCACGCGCGCTCAGACCGATTTCGGCGAGCGCCGATTCCACGGCACTCCGGTCGGGCTCGGCGATGTCGGAGATCAGCAGGTTCTGCCAGACGGTCAGCCGCAGAGTGCCGCTGCCAAAGCGCTCCGCGATGTCGGCCACGCCGCGCATCTGCGCCGCGGTCAGTCTCCCCGTCCGCATCGCGACGCCGCAATAGACGCGGCCCGCCTGCTTCTGCGCGTGGAATCCGATATGCGCGCCGCGCGCGACCGGCGGGCGTGGCTCGCACTCCGTCGGGGAAAGCCGCGCCAACGGCGCCGGCAGCCGATTCTCGACCGCCGCGAGAAAGCGTTCCAAGCCCATCCGCTCGAGCACGTACTTCAACCGGGCGCGCTTGCGGTCGGTGCGGTCGCCTTCGTCGATGAACACGCGCACGATCGCGACCGCGACCGCAACGCATCGCTCGGGAGCGATGACCACGCCGAGGTCGCGGGCGAAATCGCCGTGTCCGGTAACGCCCCCGACCGCGACTCGAAAAAGCACGCCCTGCCCCGTATCGCGGCGCGGCCCGACGCGCACGGCGGAAAAACCGACGTCGTTGGTGTCCTCGAGGGACGCCACGCTGGCGCCCCCGTCGAAGGCGATATTGAACTTGCGAGGCAGGCCGTAGAGCTCACGGTGGTTTAGGATCGCGTGGTGCAGCGCCAATCCCAGCGGCCGCGTGTCGATCAGCTCCTGCGGGTCGATCCCCGCGGTCGGATTGCCGGTGATGTTACGGATGTTGTCTGCGCCCGCCCCCCGGGAGGTCAGGCCCGCTTCGGCCAGGCGCTCGAGCACCCGCAAGGCGCTCCGGGGCCCGATCTCCCGTATCTGCAGGTTGGCGCGGGTGGTGACGTGGGCGTACCCGCCCCCGAATTCCTCGGCGATCGCCGCAACCGCGCGAAGCTTGTGGGCGTCAATGATGCCGTTCGGATTGCGCAGCCGCAGCATGAAGGAGTTCTGCGCAGGCGCGACATGGAACAGCCCGTGGAACTTGTACAGGAACGCGTCGGTGCCCCCGGGAAACTCGCCTTTCGCGGCGTTGGTCCCGATCTCGTCCCACATGTCGAAGGGGTGCTTGGCGCGCTTCGCTTCCTCCTCGCGGGTGAGTTTGCCGCCGGAGGCGACCGCGCGATCCTGGACCAGGAAGTGGACACGCTCCGGTCCGCCGGGCGCGGGGGCGACGCCACGCGCGGCGGCGAATCCGCGCCCGAGCCCTTCGAGGTAAATCTTCTGCTCTTCGCTGAATTCCCCGCTCATGGACGCGACTCCGCCTCCGCCGGCCTTGCGGCGGCTGGACGCGGAAAGCCGTAGGTCGAAACGTGGTACGCGCCGGCGACGAAGACCGCGCCGGCGACCGCGTTGCCAAGCGTGACCCAGCCGAGATTCCATGCGAAGCCCGCGAGCGAGACCGTCTCCGGATGATTGCCCGCGAGAGCGAGTCCGAGCAGGGTCATGTTGGCGACGCTGTGCTCGAAGCCGCTCGCGATGAACGCCAGCAGGCACCAGAATATGACGATGCATTTCGCCGCGTCGGAATTCACGCGTGCCGCCATCCAGATCGCAAGGCACACGAGCCAGTTGCAAAGGAGGGCGCGCGCGAAGAGGCTGCCGGCCGATGCGTTCATCTTGGCCGCGGCCACTTTCATCAGCAGGGTGTCGGGTGACGAGAGCAGGCCTCCGCCCCCGCCGAGGGCGAAGAGACCGACGAGAACGAGGGACCCGGCGAGGTTGCCGATCCAGGTCATGGTCCAGCTTGCGGCGACGTCGCCCAGCGAGCCTATCCCCATGAACGCGCGCAGAGCCATGACCATGGTGTGGCCGGTGAAAAGCTCTGCACCCGCGATGATCACGAGCGTGAGCGCAATGCCGAACGTGGCTCCCATGACGAGTTTCTGGAACTCCGGGGGCGCCTGATTGCCGAGCGTGAAGATGAGGATGATCCCCATGCCGATGTAAGCCCCCGCGAGCATGCTGGAGACCAGGAAGCCGCCGGGATTGCGGCGCAACGATTCGAGCTTCCTCTCGGCGGCCTTCGCGAATCCGTCGATGGTTTCCGCATACATGTGGCACTCCTGGCGTCGTAGTTACCGAGTCCTTCGCAAACGCCGTGCCACCGCGGCGCGCGCCGCTCGCCGGTGCGTGTCGCGTGCCTGCCGCACCCGCACGGTGCGGATTTCCATCCGAAACGCATCTATTCACGCCTCGAAGCGATCCTGCGCACCCGATCGGGGAGCTCGTGTCCTTTGCGCGATGCGGCATCGTGGGGCGTCGAAGAGCTCGTTCGCATGGAATTGGTGCGCCCGCGAAATGCTAAGCTGCATCATGTCCTCCCACTCCGTCATCCTCCTCGCTCACGGCGCGCGCGAGCCGGAGTGGGCTCGCCCGTTTCACGCCATTCGCGATCGCCTGCGGTCGGAGGGGGTGCGAGTCGAGCTCGCATACCTCGAGCTGATGGAGCCTTCCATCGGGCTGGCCGCCCAGCTCCTCGTGGCGGAAGGCGCCAAGACCATCACGATCGTTCCGCTGTTCCTCGGACAGGGGAAACACCTGAAACGCGACCTGCCCGGGACGATCGCCGACCTCGGACGCATTCACGCTGGCGTGATGTTCCGCGCAACCGCGGCGCTGGGCGACGAGCCCGAGGTGCTTTCAGCAATCATTTCCTGGGTGAAGCGGGCGGCCCGCTAGAAACGACTCGCGCCGGTCGATGCCGGCGCGAGGAAGTGGTGAAGCTGGCCGATAAGCCGGGTTCTGTCGTGGACAGTCATTCCTCTAGGCGCCGAGTTACCCCGGCGCTCGAGCCATCTACCCGCGGACTCGGCGAGCCGCGTCGTTGTCCGCCTATTTGATGTTGCTCCGGGTGGAGGTTGCCGCGTTTCACTCCGGACTGAACCGGCTCGTCTCTGTGGTCCTGTTCGTCGCCTCGCGGCGCCTGGGCGTTACCCAGCACCCTGCTCTGCGGAGCCCGGACTTTCCTCTGGCGGTGTCGCATGCCAGCGACTGTCTGGCCAGCTTCGCCGACAATTTTAGCGCAATCCGCGGGGTCGGGCTTGATTTCGGGAACCGGGCGGCGTATGAATGATCAGACAGTCTTGTTTCAAAGGAGGTCACATGAGACGCAGACTGTACTTCCTGCTTCCCGATCTTGGCGGCGCGATTCAGACGGCAGACGACCTGCTGCTTGCGCGGGTGGACGATCGCCACATGCACTTCCTCGCCCGCCGCGGAACGCCGCTCGGAAGACTGCGCGAGGCGAGCTACCTTCAGAAGTCCGACGCCGTGCACGGCGCGCAGCTTGGCCTGGTGCTCGGCGGCGTGATCGGATTTCTGATCGGCATCTACATCTACCTGACGCCTCCGGACGGAGTGACGCTCGAGCTCGTGACGGTTCTCCTGAGCACGCTCGTCGGCGCGGTGCTCGGAGCCTGGATGGCGAGCCTCGTCGCCAGCTCGGTGCCGAACTCGCGACTGAAGCCGTTCCAGCGGGACATGGACGCCGGCAAGATCCTGCTGATGCTCGATGCGCCGCCCTCGCGGATCGAGGAGCTGACGGAGCTCGTGGCCCGGCGGCATCCCGAGGCCGCACGCGGTATCGAGGCGACCTCCCCCGCGTTTCCCTAGGCTCCGGTTCGCCGCGGCCTGAACTGCGAAGCGTCGTCGTAGTAGGCCTCGCGCTCGTTTGCAGGCTCCCACCCGGGAATCCCCAGGATCGGCAGCGGGGCGAGGCTGCGCGTCGAGACGAGCGCCTGCGCTCCGGAAAAATATTCCGCCGCCCGGCCGTCGAGTTCTTCCAGCTGCTTTTGCGTGGGCGCGGCGAGCAGCTCGGGCGAGACGTCGACGATCAGAGCCTTGGCGGTCGCCCCCTTGTAAGGCTGCAAGGCCTTTTCGTAGATCGCGTGGCCGAATACGTGGAATCGCATCGATCCCCCTATGCGGGCGCGGTGCGTCCAGAAGAGATCCTTCCATCTGAAGTCGCGCAGGAGCGCCGAGAGCTTGGCGTCGGCGGAGGCGACCACGATCCCGCCTTCGTCGAACAGGGTCAGCACGTCGCGGGCCGTGCCGCGCTGCGGCTCGCCGCGGCGCGCGACGATCTCGTCGCGGTGGTGCCGGTTCAGCACCGCCTTGGTCCTGGGGAATGCGAGCCACACCAGGGCGTTGAACAGGTCGTGCCAGTTTTGAGGACGAGTCTGCACCTCGCCGGTGTCGAAAATGCGGATCTCGTAGGAGGTCGAACGTTCTCTGCGCGGCAGGGGCGGGGTGAAACGGATCGGCGCGCCGCCGCCGCTCACCACCGAGGGACCGGTCAAGGCATTGAGATCTTCGATCCGCGGAAACGCTCCGGGCGCAAGGCGCAGCAACCAGGGCCGCAGGGCCTCGAAGACCGGAGCGCCGAGCGGCGCGTTCCAGGACTGCGGGCTCATCCCCCCGCGAGCCGCCACCCGACCGACTCGCCCGCGCGCAGCGGGACGACCGTGCCGCCACCGAACGGGACCTCCCCGGGCACGGTCCAGGGCTCCTTGCGCAAGGTTATCGAACCCGTATTGCGCGGCAACCCGTAGAACGCCGCGCCGTGGACACTTGCGAATCCTTCGAGCTTGTCGAGCGCGCCTGCGCGCTCGAAGGCCTCCGCATAGAGCTCGAGGGCGGCGGGCGCGGAAAAGATCCCCGCGTGCCCGCAACCCGACTCCTTGTCGGTGCGGGCATGGGGAGCGCTGTCGGTGCCGAGGAAGAATTTCGGATCGCCGCTGGTCGCCGCCCGGACCAGCGCCGCGCGGTGCTCCTCCCGCTTCAGCACCGGCAAGCAGTAGTAGTGGGGACGGAACCCGCCCGAAAAAAGGGCGCCGCGGTTGTACAGCAGATGGTGGGCGGTGATCGTCGCCGCGATGCGCGGCCCCCCGGCGGACACGAACTCCACCGCTTCGCGGGTGCTCGCGTGCTCGACGACGGTGCGAAGCCGGGGAAAGCGGCGGACGATGCCGGCGAGAACCGTCTCCAAGAACACCCGCTCGCGGTCGAAGACGTCCACCCCCGGCGTCGTGACCTCGCCGTGCACGAGCAGGGGCAAGTCGTGCTCCTGCATCGCCTCGAGCGCGCCGTAGACGCGCTCGAGGCGCGTCACTCCCGAGTCCGAGTTGGTGGTCGCCCCGGCAGGGTAGTACTTCACGCCGCTCACGAAGCCCGACCGTCTGGCGTTCGCGATTTCCCTGGCGTCCGTGCTGTCCGTCAGATACAAGGTCATCAGAGGCTCGAAGCGGGAGCCTTTCGGCAAGGCGCTCCGGACGCGCTCGCGGTATGCCGCGGCCATGGCCGTGGTGGTCACCGGAGGCCTCAGGTTCGGCATGACGATCGCGCGGGCGAATACCCGTTCGGTGTGCGCAAGCACGCTCGCCATCTCCGCCCCGTCGCGCAGGTGCAGATGCCAGTCGTCGGGCCGCGTGATCGTCAGGGTGTGCATCGCATCACTCGCGGATCTTGCCCGCGAGGCTCAGTGCGCGTTCGTAGACCGCGTTCTTCTTCGCCCCGGCGATCCGGCAGGTGAGCTTCACCGCGCGCGCGAGCGGCAGCTCCTCGAGGAGCGCCGCCAAGATCGGCTCCCATTCCGCGCCGGTTGTCGGGGCGGCAGCCCCTTCGGCCAGCAACACGAACTCTCCGCGCTGCCGGTCCGGGTCCTCGCGCAGCCATTTCGCCGCGTCTCCGGCGGAGCAGCGGTGGATTTCCTCGAACATCTTGGTCAGCTCCCGCGCGAGGACGAGGGGACGGCCCGCGCCCAGCACCGCGGCGATGTCTTCCACGGATTCGACGATGCGATGGGGCGCTTCGTAGAACACGAGCGCGTAAGGCAGGCCGCGAAGGGATTCGAGCGACTTGCGGCGCGCCGCGCGCTTGGAGGGGAGAAATCCGAAGAAAACGAACGGCGCGTCCGGCAGTCCGGAGGCCGAAAGCGCGGTCACCGCGGCGTTGGGCCCGGGAATCGGGACTACTCTGAATCCCGCTGCGCGAGCTTTCGCGACCACCAGCGCGCCCGGATCGGCGAGCCCCGGGGTGCCGGCGTCCGTGACGAGGGCGATGTTCTTGCCCTGCGCGAGCTCCCTCACGATGCGCTCGGCCGATCGCCGCTCGTTATGCTCGTGCACGGCGATGAGCTTCGCCTGAACCCGGTGGTGCTCGAGCAGGCGCGCCGTCACGCGGGTGTCTTCCGCGGCGATCGCATCGGCACGGGCGAGCGATTCGAGGGCTCGCGGACTGATGTCCTCGAGGTTCCCAATGGGCGTCGCCACCACATATAATTGACCCGCCCCGCCCGGGCTCCCGCCATGCCTGCCGGTCACTGCACCCAAATCTGTTTCGCTCTGTCGGCGTTGTTGAGTCCGGCATTGTGCGCGGCCGTTGACGATCCGGCAAGCCGGTCGCCGGTGGAGCCGCCCTTCATCGGACTGCTGCTGCCGCTCAACGCCCCCGAGTTCTCCCGCGCAGCCGACGCCGTGCGCCTGGGCTGCCAGGCGGCCATTCCTTTGCTGGAGAAGCGCCAGCCGCTCCAGGTCGTGCGGACCGACGCGCAGGCTTCGAGCATCATTTCCGAATACGAAGCCGCGGTGCAGCGCGGCGCCGCAGTCATCGTCGGGCCGCTGACGCGCTCCGGAGTGACGGCCCTCGCCACCGCGGGCCACATTACCGTGGTCACGCTCGCCCTCAATGTCGCCGACGGTGACTCGCCGTTGCCGCCCCATCTCTATACATTCGGCCTTTCGACCGAATCCGAGGCCCGCGCCGTGGCGCGGTCCGCCTTTGGAAGGGGCCTGCGCGACAGCGTCGTGGTGGAAGCGTCGAACCTGCTCGCCAAGCGCGTTGCTCGCGCGTTCGCCGACGAATGGCTATCGCTGGGCGGGAAGATCAGCGACGTCCGCGAATTCGGGCCGCGCGGAGATCTGGTCGATCTGCGTCGCGGGCTCGCCGACTCGCAGGCGCAGCTCATCTTTCTCGCCGCGGAAGCCGACCTGGCGCGCACCGTGCGGCCCTACCTGAACAATCAGATTCCGGTCTTTGCGACCTCCCAGATCAACGACGGTAAGAACGATCCCCTCGCCAACGCCGACCTCAACGGCATTCGCTTCGTGGACATGCCCTGGCTGGTCCAGCCCGATCACGCTGCGGTCATGGTCTACCCGCGCCTCGAAGGGCTCTCCACCGAGATGCAGCGGTTTTACGCCCTGGGCATCGACTCCTGCCGTATCGCGGGGCAGCTGCTCTCCGGGCACCAGACCATCAACATTGACGGCGTGACCGGCAAGATCTCGTACCGCGGGGGCAGCTCGCTCCAGCGCGAGCCCATCCAGGCGGTGTTCCGCGACGGCGTCGGCGTTTCCCTGGAAGGCGCCAAGTGAACACCGGCGACCGCGCCGAGCGGATCGCCGCCGCCTACCTCCAGGACCAGGGCCTGGCCGTGATCGAGAGCCGTTACCGCTGCCGCTGGGGAGAGATCGACCTGATTCTCCGGGATCGGGACACGGTCGTGTTCGCCGAGGTCAGATTGCGTCGCTCCAAGGCCTTCGGAGGGGCCGCGTACAGCGTCGACCGGCGCAAACAGGCGCGAATCATCGCGACCGCGCGCCACTTCCTGGCGGGCGCCGGGGAATCGGCCTGCAGATTCGACGTAGTACTGCTGGAGGGCCTCGAGCCTCCGAGGATAGAATGGATACGCGACGCGTTCTCCGCGTGAGGGCTGCCGGAGGCTTGCGGTAGAATGGCCTGCGCATGAAGCCCGCCACACCTCGCCCGGCTGACGACAGCGTGGACCTCCCCGAGCGCATCCGCCGGCAGTTCAACGACAGCGCCCAGCTCAAGCTGAAGGCCCACGAGGCGCTCGCTGGCCCCATCGCTCGCGCCATCGAGATCATGGTGAAGGCCCTGCTGTCCAACGGCAAGATCCTCGCGTGCGGGAACGGCGGCTCCGCCGCCGACGCCCAGCATTTTTCCGCAGAGCTGCTCAACCGGTTCGAGCGCGAGCGGCCCGGGCTCGCGGCGATCTCGCTGACGACCGACACGTCGACTCTCACGTCGATCGCGAACGACTACGAATACGAGCAGGTCTTCTCGAAGCAGGTGAGCGCCCTAGGCCAGCCGGGCGACGTGCTCTTCGCCATTTCCACGAGCGGCAACTCGAAGAACGTGACGCGCGCGCTGGCCGCGGCCCACGAACGGGAGATGCGCGTGGTCGCCCTTACCGGACGCGGAGGCGGAGAGATGAGCAAGCTGCTCGCGCCGGAGGACGTGCACATCTGCGTTCCCCACTCGCAGACCGCGCGCATCCAGGAAGTGCATCTCCTCACGCTTCATTGCCTTTGCGACGGGATAGATTGCATGCTCCTGGGGGCGGAATGAGGAGGGCCGGGTGAAGCCGAAGCTCTGGGCCGCGGCGGTGCTGATACTCGTTTCGGTCGCGCTCCTTCAGGCTTGTGCGGAAGCCTTGATCGTCGGCGGCGTGGCTACCGGGGTGGTCGTGGCCTCGGATCGCCGCCAGACCGAGGTCATGGTCAGCGACCAGAGGATCGAGTTCACTGCCGGCGGCAAGATCGACGAAGTCCTCAAGGGGGAGGGCCACGTTAACGTCACCAGCTACAACTACACGGTGCTGCTCACGGGAGAAGTTCCCAGCGCGCAGGCCAAGGCGAACGCGGAGAAGGCGGCTCTCGAAGTTCCGAACGTGAAGACGGTGGTGAACGAGCTCCAAATCGCCGGCACGAGTTCCACCGCTTCCCGCAGCAACGACGCGTACATCACCAGCAAGGTGAAGAGCAATCTTCTGGGAAACGGAAAGGTCCGTCCTACCGACGTCAAAGTGGTGACCGAGGCGAGCGTCGTCTATCTTCTCGGTCTCGTCACCCACGACGAAGCCGACGCGGCGACCGAGATCGCGCGAGGCACGGGAGGCGTGCAGAAGGTGGTCCGCGTCTTCGAGTACGTGGTTCCGCCGGCGAAGAAAGCCGAAGGGTCGCCCGCGCGCTAGCGCGTGGGCGCCGCGAGCATCCGCTCGATTTCAGTCACGAGCTTGCGGTCGCCGGGCTCGACCGCGCTGCCGAAGGACACCACGGTATCGCCCGAGCGGTCTATCAGGTACTTGTGGAAGTTCCAGTGAGGGCGTTCGCCGGTCTTCTTGGCGAGCGACGCGTAGAAGGGGTTGGCGTTGCCCGCCGAAACACCTGATTTCGCGAACATCGGGAAAGTCACGCCGTAGTTGACTTCGCAGAACTTGGCGATGTCGCCGTTGCTGCCGGGCTCCTGTCCGCCGAAGTCGTTCGCGGGGAAGCCGAGCACCACCAGCCCCTGATCTCGGTAGCGACGGTACAAAGCTTCCAGCCCCTGGTACTGAGGCGTGTACCCGCATTCGCTCGCGGTATTCACGACCAGCAGCACCTTGCCTTCGAACCGGCAGAGCGGAGTCGGTTGATCGGTGAGGCTGGGGAACGAGTAGTCGAGAAGCGCCGGACAAGCGGCCACGGCGGTCGAACACGCGAGCGCGCCGAAAAAAAAAGCGAGCAGGGAACGCATCGATCGGCTCCGAAAGGTAGGGCTAAGTTACCGCCCGCCGATCGTTCTGTCAAAGTCATCGGGTAAGATACCCGCATGCTCCCGCGCTTCGAAGAGAAGATCTTTCCTCCCCAGGAGATTTCGGCGCGGATCGCCTCCTGCGCGCGCCCGCTGGTGTTCACCAACGGCGTGTTCGACATCCTTCACCGCGGGCACGCGACCTACCTCGCCGAAGCACGCGCGCTGGGCGCGACCCTGCTTGTGGCGCTGAACAGCGACGCTTCGGCCAGGCGCCTGGGCAAGGGAGCCGACCGTCCCGTCAACCGCCTTCCCGACCGCGCGGCGCTCGTTGCGGCCCTCGAATCGGTCGAGCTCGTGACCTGGTTCGACGAAGACACTCCGCTCGTGCTGATACGCGCATCCCGGCCGGACGTGCTCGTCAAGGGTGGGGATTGGCAGCCCGAGAATATCGTGGGCGCGGCCGAGGTGCGGGCCTGGGGCGGGAGCGTTCGCTCCATCCCGTTCAGGCACCAGCTCTCGACCACGGCCCTGCTCGAGAAGATCCGCCAGACCTGAAGCCCCCGCGGCCGCATTCACCTCGCCGCGCGCTTTTCCTCGGCAGGGCAATCCCTGAGCTCGGTGCCGGGAAATCCCTGGCGCAGGTCGTTCAGCTTCGCAACGAGTGCGTCCGGCACCTCCCGGATCGCGAAGTAGACCTTTTGCACCGAGGTCTCCTTGGGCGCGACGCGGGCCGTGCGCACCCCTTTTTTTCGAAGCTCCGCGAGGCGCGTGTTAGCCGCTTCCTCGGTCTTGAATACCCCCAGCGAGACCGCGAGCCTGAACCTGGTGTCCTCCTGGACGACGAAGAAATCGTCGACGCCGAGCTTCTTGAGCTCGGCCGCCTTGAGGTTCGCCGATTGGCGACTGCGCAGGGGGGGGATGTAGACCCAATAGCTCGCGACCTCGTCGGCGCGCCTCCGCGAGAGCCTCGGCCCGAGAGCCAGGGGCTCGAGCGCCTGCTGCACGCGCGGCACGTCCCCCGGGTTGAAAGCCCCCAGCTCAAGACACGCAACCACGGGAGCCTTCGGCGGCGGCCTGGGGTGCTCGGCCGCCACCTTCGCGTGCTCTGCAGCGAGCTTCGCGACCTGATCGGTGCTGAGCAGGCGGATCTCCTGCGGGTTCAACTGCTGCTGCAGCAGCTGCGGCTCGTCCGCAGGCCGACCCGTGCCGAAATAGGCCCACGCGAAAAAGCCGAGGTTGGCGAGCAGCAGGAGGAAAAAGACGATTCTCACGGGTCGCGTCCCGCCGATTCGCTTGCGATCCGCACCAGTCCTTCGAGCACCAGGTTGTCTGCGATGCGCAGCGGAATCCTAAGATGGGGCGCGATCCGGCCGGCCGCTCCGCCCGCCAGTACGCAGGCGGCGCCGCTCCCCAACGCTGCGAAAGCCCGCTCTATCGCACCGGCCTGGGCGAGCAGGCATCCGGACTCGATCGCGTCTGCCGTGGTTCGCGGGGTGTCGGAGAAGCTCCCCCGGGCAAGGGGAAGCCCCGCGGTATCGCGCGCGAGCGATCGCTTCATCAAATCAAGGCCGGGGAGGATCATTCCTCCCGCGAAGGTGCCGTCGCCCTTCAGCATGTCCACCGTCGTCGCCGTGCCCGCTGCGACCACCAGGCACGGCCCGTGCAGCATGCTCCAGGCCCCGATGAGCGCAGCCCAGCGGTCCGCGCCCAGCTGCCCGGCTTTCTTGTACCCGTTGGTCACCCCACATTGGCTCCGGGTCGCCGTCACCCAGACGGGAGCGGCACCCCGGGAGGCGAGGATCTCGCCGAGCCGCTTTCGCGCAGGCTGCCCCGCGACGTTGGCGACGACTACCTTGTCGACCGAGGAGATTTTCTTCCATGATTTTCTCAGGCGAGCGAGCCCGGAAAGAGGCACGCTCCCGGTCCTGATCCAGCCGGCCCGGTCGTACAGCCCCCACTTCAGCCGGGAGTTCCCGCAATCGACTGCAAGTATCATCCAAGCCTGAGCGAGAGCTCACCGTTGTGGAAGCGCTGTATCCCGCGCTCGGAAGCTAGCTCGAGCGCTCCGTCGTCGGCGATCCCGACCAGCTCGCCTTCGGCTACGCTGCGATCAGCCTGGGAGAGCACGACCCGCCTGCCCTGCCACGCGTGGCGCTCGAGCCACGCCTCCCGGAACACCGCGAAGCCCTTGCGCGAGAACAGTTCCAGCGATGAAGCGACCGACGTCACCAACCCGGCCAGCGTTGCAGTACGCGACGGCAACATGCCGGTCGCCGCGATGTCTACGGCGGGACCCCCGATGCGTGCGCGCGCGGCGTCGCTCAGGTGCACGTTGACCCCGACGCCGATGACCGCCGCGACCGGGCCTGCCGCCTCCCCCGATGTTTCGACGAGTATCCCGCCGAGCTTGCCGCCGCCGTAGAACAGGTCGTTGGGCCACTTGACGGACACGTCGCGGACGCCGAGCGCCTCAAGACCTCTGACCGCGCCCACCGCGACGGCGAGGCCGAGCCCAGCCAGGGCTCCTGCTCCGCGCGGGAAGCGCCACAGAATGGAGAACGTGACGCTCTCACCGACAGTGGAGATCCAGGCATTCCCGCGCCTGCCGCGCCCCGCGCTCTGATGCTCGCAGACGAGCACCGACCCGTGCGCGGCGCCGGCCCTCGCGCGCGCCACGAGCGCCGTGTTCGTGGACGGGCATTCTTCGAGGAGCTCCAGACAAAGACCCGGGAACGCCTTGAGCTGATCTTCCAGGAGCTCGGGGTCGTACAGGTCCATCGGGCGCTCGAGCCGCAATCCGGATCCTGCCTCGCGGCACACGCGTGCGCCCAGCCTCGCGAGCTCGCGCGCGAGCTTGCGCACCCCGATCTCCGAAAGTCCCAGGGTTCGACATACGTGCTCGACCGAATGGATCCTGCCGTCGGCCAGTATCCGGAGCAGCGAGTAGCGGTCGGTGCCCATGCGCGAGGTCGCTGGAAGTAAGCGGAGAATACTAGCATTGCGATAGGTTCTCGGCGGAGGCGTGAATAAGTCACGAGCGAAGCGTTCCGGATTTCGACTTCGTTAGATTGTGCACGCGGCACTGGGCAAATTTGCAGGATCGAGAGGACCCTCGACCTTGTCCCCCAATGGACCCGGTGATATGATGCCGTCATAGTTTGATCTCGTGGCGCCCGCCGATGTCCTGCCGAGCGCTTCAAGTTGCCCGCCGGCCCAGCAAACGGCGGCTAAACGGGGGAAACCCTCCCTTCCCCCGTTTTTTTTCGCCTGCGTTTCCCGCCATTTCGAGCTACGCGGCTGTCTATAATGCCGCCCATGCGCACACCCTGGCCTCATCCCCGGATCATCGGCCATCGTGGCGGCGGCGCGCTCGCCCCGGAAAACACGCTGGCCGGAATTCGGAAGGCCAGGGACATGGGCTTGGGCGGCGTGGAGTTCGACGTGATGCTCACGGCAGACGGGGTTGCGGTGCTGATCCACGACGAAACGCTGGAGCGCACCACGAACGGCCGCGGCAGCGTCTCAGGAACGCCCTATGCGAAGCTCGCCGCCCTCGACGCCGGCGCCTGGTTCGGCCGCGAATACCGCGGCGAGCAAGTGCCCCAATTCGAGCACGCCGGACGGCTCTGCGTCGAGCTCGGCCTCTGGGCGAACGTCGAGATCAAGCCCGCGGCCGGCTTCGAACGCGACACTGCGGAAATCGCGTGCGCGCTGGTCCGCGAGCTTTGGGCCGGCGCCCCGCGCAAGCCGCTCCTCTCCTCGTTTCAGCGGATCTGCCTCGAGGTCGCGCGCGCCGCCGCGCCGGAGTACGAGCGCGGCTATCTGACCGACCGCATCGAGCGCGGCTCCTGCGCCTCGGCCGGAGATCTCGGGTGCGTATCGGTGCACTGCAATGCCGAGCACCTGAGCCGCGCGCAGGCCGAGGAGGTAAAGGGCGCCGGCTTCGGGCTGCTGTGCTACACGGTCAACGATGCGAATACGGCGCGGCGCCTGTTTTCCTGGGGTGCGGACGCAATCTTCACCGACCGCCCCGACCGGCTTCCGCCCGATTTCGCCTGACCGCCCTACTCCAGCTGCATCGCGACCAGGAAGCGCGACACCAGGTTATACCCCGCGATGGTCGCGGTCAGCTCCACCACTTCCCTGTCGTCGAATTTGCGCCGCACCTCGGCGAAGATTGCGTCGGGGACGCGAATCCCGCGGGTCATGCAGTCCGTGTAGGCGAGAACGGTCCGCTCGTGATCGTCGAACCGGCGCGACAGCTCCCAACCCGGTATTGCGTCGATCTGTTCCTGGTTCATGCCTTCCTGCAACGCGAAAGGCAGGTGCGCGCGGTATTCATAGTCCGCTCCGTTGAGCAGCGCGACGCGGAGGATGGCGAGCTCCCGGTAGCGGCCGCCGAGGCTCGTCTTCTGCCGGATCGCGGTGAAGAGCTTCAGCCAGCCCTCGGCCACCGGCGGGCTGTTGAGGAGCGCCTGGTACAGGCGCAACAGCTTCCCGCCGCGCTCCGACTTGATGGTCGCGATCAGCCCGGCCAACTCCGGATGGGTCTTCTCTTCGATCAGCGGTACGCGCGTCAATGCGCCTCTCCTCTTTCTGCGTATTCCTCCAGGGCTAGAACGGAAGCTCGGCGTCCGGCTTTGCGGACAGCAGCACCCGCCTGAACTCCGCCTTGATGCGGTCGAGCCCCCGCTCGTCGTCCGCCTCGAAGCGCAGCACGATCACCGGCGTAGTGTTCGAGGCGCGCGCCAGTCCGAATCCGTCCGGATACTCGACGCGCAGGCCGTCGAGACGGATCACCTCGGTGGCGCCTGGAAACGCCGCTTGTTCCTGGAGCATGCCGATCAGACGGTGCGGCTCCCCCTCGCCCAAGGGCAAGTGCAGCTCGGGCGTGCTGACCGAGTCGGGCAGCGCGCTGAGAGCTGCGCTCGCGTCGGACGTCTTGCTGAGGATTTCGAGCAGGCGCGCTCCGGCGTACTGGGCGTCGTCGAAACCGTACCAGCGCTCGACGAAGAACGTGTGGCCGCTCATCTCCCCCGCGAGCGCCGCGCCGCGCTCGCGCATCCTCGCCTTGATCAGAGAATGACCCGTCTTCCAGAGGCTCGGGACCCCGCCGTGCTTGCGGATCCATGGGGCGAGATTGCGCGTGCTTTTGACGTCGTAGATGATCTCGGCGCCCGGTTGGCGCGACAGGACGTCCTTTGCGAACAGCATCAGCTGCCTGTCCGGAAAGATGATGCGCCCTTCGGACGTGACCACGCCGAGCCTGTCGCCGTCTCCGTCGAACGCGATGCCGATCTCCGCTCGCTCCCTCTTCACCAGCGAGATCAGCTCCTTCAGGTTCTCAGGGTGGGACGGATCGGGATGGTGATTGGGAAAGCGCCCGTCGACTTCGCAGTAGAGCTCGATCACCTCGCATCCCAGGCGCCGGTAGAGCTCGCCCGCGGTCGCGCCGGCAACGCCGTTGCCGCAGTCCACGGCGATCCTCATGGGGCGGGAGAGGCGCACGTCCGAGGTGATCCGCTCCAGGTAGGCTTCGCGGACGTCGGCGCGGCGGTGCCGTCCTGCGCCGCGCGCGAGGTCGCCCGACACGATCCTCCGGCGCAAGCGCTGGACATCCTCTCCCGCGAGCGTCGTTCCTGCGAGAACCATCTTCAGCCCGTTGTACTCGGGCGGGTTGTGGCTTCCCGTGACGGAGACGGCGCTTCCGCAGCCGAGCTCGTGCGCCGCAAAATAGGAGACCGGGGTCGCGAACATGCCGATATCCGCCACATCCACCCCGCTCGCGCGTATGCCCTCCATCAGCGCGCCGGCGAGCTCGGGTCCCGAAAGCCGGCCATCCCTGCCGACGGCGATCTCGCCGCGGCCGCCGCCTTTGCCGCGGTCCAGGAGCTCGCTGCCCAGCGCCTGTCCGATCTGCCGCACGCCGTCGGTGGTGAGCGACTTCCCGACGACGCCGCGGATGTCGTAGGCCTTGAAGATTTCCTGCGGGGGTACGTTCATTCGGATGATG
>DATEGT010000065.1:0-4985 GCA_035280025.1 Burkholderiales bacterium
TACTCGATCATCGGACCGGCCGTGCCCTGCCACTCGTTTGCGCTCGCGATCGCGCGATTGCACACGCCCCAGCCGCCCGTAACGCTCGCGGCGCCGGGCGTGGGATAGGTGCACAGGATCCACTGGTTGAAGTCCTTGAGCGCGGACTGAAGATCCGACTTGGCGAAGCCCGTCTGGGTCGTCGAAAAGCCGAAGCTGTCCACGTTCATTCCGTGCAGCTTGGCCTGCACGTCGCCGCGCTTGCGCGACACGCTGTTCTCGACCAGCGGGAATCTCGGGTTGCCGCTCGCGTCCGGAGGCGTGAGCGGGTCGCCGCGTCCGCCGTGGCAGGTGATGCAGGGTCCGGGCATCGCCTTCAAGCCGTGACCGTCGAGGTCGACCGCAAGCTGGCGCGTTCCGTCCTTGGAAGAGAAGTTGTAGTACTTGGCGAACTTGACGGTGCCGTTGCAATCGGGCGGATCGTAGTTGTAGGGAAAGCCGTTGGCGATGTTCAGGCACGGCGCGGTGGTCCACTCGATCGCGTTCGTGCCGACGTGCCACTGCGTGTCGCGGCGGATCGCGGCGTCCACGTTGAGGTCGCTCGAGTAGTCGGGGCTGCCGTTCGGCGCGACGTTGTAGTTCTCGACGTAGAACGCGACGCTGCCGTCGTCGCTGTTGAAGCGGCCGGTCATGCGCCGGCCGTAGCCCAGGTCCTTCGCGTCGCGGAACACCGCGAGGTGCTCGGTGCCGGGCCGGGCGGGAGCCGCGTAGCCGGTGAAGCCGTTCGCCGCTCTCCACTTGTCGATCGTGTCCTTGGCGTTGGCCGGGTCGATCGCGAAGTAGTAGGCGTTGGGGTAGTCGGCGGTATCGGTCTCGAACGTGCCCCCGTCCCGCGCGAACGGGTCGATCCCGATCGGGTTCGGAAACAGCAGCAGCCGGTCGATCCCGAGCGCGACGCTCGCGGCGGCGGAGGCCTGCTGCCCCTGCTGGTCGCCGGTGTTCTTCTGGGTGCAGGCGGCGGCGATCGTCGCGAGCACGAGCGCCGCGGCGGTTCTGAAAAGCACTGGTCTCATGGCCGTCTCCCTAGAAGCGCACGAGATACGCGAGCGAGAACTGGTTCACGGTGTAGGCGAAATCGGATTTCGACGCCGGTGCGACCGCGGTCTGCGCGAGCGACGACTTGGCAAAGCGCCAGGACAGGTCGAGCGACTGCCCGCTGCCGAAGGCGTGGTTGTAGCCCAGCGTCGTCACCACGATGTTGGCCTTGAGGCGGTAGGCGTCGCGCACCGTGTCGGTGAACGCGTCGTCCTGGATGATGTTCGGGGTCGCGGTGTTGACCAGGCCCAGCGTCTTGTTCGGGTCGCAGGTGCGGCAGTTGGTCGACACGAAATCGCCCTTGCGGTATTCGGCGCCGAAGTACACGGTGTTCCAGGTGCTCAAGCTCCAGTCGAGGCTCGCGCGCAGCGCCGTGTTCTGCGTGTCGAAGACCTCGCTCTTGCCGTCGCTGACGTTCTGCTGGAGGGCGGCGAGGAGGTTGACCCGGTCGGTCAGCGGCTTGAGCACCGTGACTCCGTACGCGTGGCGGTAGCCGTCGCGAAGGTCGGACTTGTAGTACTCGGCCTGGCTGCGCGCGAATACCGAGTACGTCGCGGCGCCGAACTGGCCGGAGGAGCGGAACTGGAGATCCGCCTGCGCGCCGAAGAAGTTGTGCGACAGGCCGTCGTACTTCTGGAATTTCTCCCCGCCCACGAAGCCCTGGACGACGGCGCGAGTGCGCTGCGAGACGGGCAGCGTCAGCCCCTTGCTCGCCCGCACGCCGATGATCGAGTCGCGCAGGGCGTCGCTGCCGCCCGCCCGGGTGACGTTGTCGTCCGAGGTCAGGCTCGCCTCCGCGCGGGCGGCGGTGAACTCGAGGTCCAGGGCTTGCGCGATCCCGGGAGCCGCGGCGGCGGACACGATAACCGCGGCGGCAACCGGGCCGGTCCCCCGCCTCCTACGGGTACTCGCGCCGCGGCGCATTGTAGTCTTCCATCGGGAACACGAACGGCGGCGTGCGGCCCACGAGAGATTCGATCAGCATCAGCTCCTGGTCGGTGTGATTGATGAAAGGCGCGCGCCGGATCCTGCCACCCTCCTTGCCCTTGGCGAGGATGTAGAGCGGCCGGTCGTGGTGGGTCGACACCACGGTGTCCTTGCTGGTCGGATCGGTGTTGGCGGCGACGTCGGCGACGCCGTAGCAGGTGCAGAAGTAGGTCTGCTCCGGGTCGGTCTCCGCGTATACGCCGGTGCCGCGGATGCCGATGGTCGAGGTCGCGGTCACGATGCGCGTCGGGCGGCCCTTGCCGAACACCGACAGCACCTTCCCGGTCACCAGCCGCATCGCGGTGACCAGGCCCGACCTCTCCGGCGGCTTCTCGATCACCATGCGGCTGCCGCCCCGGAGGAGGAACGCTTCCTCGGCGACGGCGAAAACGATCTCGCCGTTCGGCGAGGTCTCGACGGTATCGCCGGGCGTGATGCGGGTCTGGAGCGTCGCGGCCTGGCTGTTGACGCTCACCGTGCCGGAGAGGCGGTAGATCGACTGCCCGGCGGGCAGCGGCCCGGGCGAGCGGCCGAAGAGCTGCGCGGCCGCGCTTCCGGCCGATGAGAAGAATCCGGCGGCAAGCGCCTGGATCAGGACACGGCGGCGCGGGTCGTCCAGAATGCCAAACGGTCTCACGGCGGCAAACCCTCCCATGGGTCCCTGCACCCCCGCGCTGCGCCAGCACGCGCCGCGCGGTTACAACTGCCTCGCGCGGGATGCCTCCCGCCGAGATCGGTGCTCGGTGAACGATGCTAACACATAATGTCGGGAATCCTTTCCGGGCCGCCACCCGGTACGGAGACTTTTCTCACACGGCGAGGGCCTCATGAAACAAATGAAACAGTCGATCCTCCTGCGCATCGCGTCGGCGCTGACGCTCGCTTTCTGCGCGGGGCAAACCTACAGGGCTCTCGACCCGTCCGCCCGCGGCCCCGAGGAGGCCGCCGTGTTCATGAGCATGCAGGCCTACTCGTTCGCCGCAATGGGCTTCCGCCGGACGCACTGGGATTTCTACCGCGGCTTCAGCCTGCTGTTCAGCGCCACGCTGCTGCTGCTCGCCGTCCTGCTCTGGCAGCTCGGCGGCCTCGCGAAGAGCGACGCCCTGCGGACGCGTCCGCTGATCGCGACCCTGTTCGCGGGCTACCTGGCGTTCACCGTGCTGTGCGGAACGTTCTTCTTCACCGCGCCCGCGGCCGTCTCGGCGGCCGCCGCGATCTGCCTGGCGCTCGCGTTCACCGCATCCTGATCCGGGGTTCGCCTGCGGTAGAATCTCGCGGCCAATTCAACCAGGGACGTCGATGTCCTCTCCGGCAAGAAGGGTCCAGGAAGCCTCGCACTCCAACTTCATCCGCCAGATCGTCGAGGCCGATCTGATGGCGGGAAAGTACGCGAGGCGCCGCTGGAACGGCAAGCCGGGCTCGGTGTTCTCGGTCGAGAGCGCGCCGCTCGACGCCGCGAAGATACGCACGCGCTTCCCTCCGGAGCCGAACGGCTACCTGCACTTCGGCCACGCGAAGTCGATCTGCCTCAATTTCGGCCTCGCGCGCGACTACGGCGGTGCCTGCCACCTGCGCTTCGACGACACCAATCCGACCAAGGAGGAGACCGAGTACGTCGATTCGATCCGCGACGCGGTCCGCTGGCTCGGCTTCGAATGGGGCTCCGGCGAGTATTACGCCTCGGACTACTTCGAGTTCCTCTACGAATTCGCCGAGGAGCTCGTGCGCCGCGGCCACGCCTACGTCGATAGCCTCACCGCCGACCAGATGCGCGCCCTGCGCGGCACGCTCACGGAGCCCGGCAAGGAGAGCCCCTACCGCTCGCGCACCGTGGAGGAGAGCCTGAAGCTCCTGCGCGAGATGCGCGCCGGCAAGTACGCCGAAGGCGAGCACGTGCTGCGCGCACGCATCGACATGGCCTCGCCCAACGTCAACCTGCGCGATCCGGTCATGTACCGCATCCGCCACGCGCCGCACCACCGCACCGGCGACGCCTGGTCGATCTACCCGACCTACGACTGGGCGCACGGCGTGTCGGACGCGCTCGAGAACATCACCCACTCGATCTGCACGCTCGAGTTCGAGGACCACCGGCCGCTGTACAACTGGTTCAACGAGCGGCTCGCCGAGGACTGGACCGGCTACGACGGCGTGAAACGGCCCGGCCTCCTGCAGAAGCCGCTGCCGCAGCAGATCGAATTCGCGCGGCTGAATCTCACCTACGTGATGCTTTCCAAGAGGAAGCTGATCCAGCTCGTCGAGGAGAAGCACGTCGAGGGCTGGGACGATCCGCGAATGCCGACCCTGGTCGGCGCGCGCCGCCGCGGCTTCACCCCCGAGGGCTTCCGCCTCTTCGCCGAGCGCATCGGCGTCGCCAAGGCCGATTCCTGGATCGAATTCTCGGTGCTCGAGGATTGCATGCGCGAGCACCTGAACGAGGTCGCGCCGCGGCGCATGGCGGTGCTCGACCCGGTGAAGCTCGTGATCGAGAACTACCCCGAAGGCAAGGAGGAGGCCTGCGATGCGCCCAACCATCCCCAGAAGCCCGAGTGCGGCAAGCGCGAGATGCCGTTCTCGCGCGAGCTGTGGATCGAGCGCGAAGACTTCGCCCAAAACCCTCCCAAGGGATTCTTCCGCCTCTTTCCCGGGAACAAGGTGCGGCTGCGCCACGGCTACGTGGTCGAATGCACGGGGTACGACAAGGCGAGCGACACGGTGCGCTGCACCTACGACCCCGAGACGCGGTCGGGCACGCCGGGCGCCGAGAAGATCAAGGTCAAGGGCAATATCCACTGGGTCTCGGCGCGGCGCGCGCACCGCGCCGAGGTGCGGCTGTACGACCGGCTGTTCCGCGTCCCGCACCCCGGCGCGGGAGACAGCGACTTCCTGAAGGACCTCAACCCCGACTCGAAGCGGATCGTCGC
>DATEGT010000066.1:0-7006 GCA_035280025.1 Burkholderiales bacterium
CTTCACCGCGGGGCCGAAGGAAGTGCGCGCCTGGACCGTGCAGGTCGGCGCGACCGCGCCCCAGGCCGCGGGCGCGATCCACACCGACTTCGAACGCGGCTTCATCCGCGCCGAAGTCATCGCCTACGACGACTACCTCGCGCGCGGCGGCGAGCAGGGCGCGAAAGAAGCCGGCAAGCTGCGCCTGGAAGGCAAGGACTACGTCGTCCGCGACGGCGACGTCATGCACTTCCGGTTCAACGTCTGACCTCTATCAGGGCTTCACCACGATCGCCGAGAGCGCGATGTTGGCGATGTTCGAGAAGCTGAAGAAATTCCCTGTAGTCGTCGGCTCGTTCGCCGTACTCGCATTGTCGATGATGCCAAGTGCGCCTGACGCGGTGAGGGTATTGCTGGCAACTGCGTAGAGCTTGTTGCGGCTGGTGTCCACGAAAATATAGGTATCGATCGGCGTGCTGCCGCCCAGATCGATGGTCCTGTCCACGATGGGAGTGCCGGTCGGTAGCGTGCTTGCGCCGTGGAAAACGCGGACGATGCCGTCGGAATGGGCCGTGTACAAGTGATCGTTGACGGTGTCGAGGTGGAATGACACGACGGGCTGGGCGAAGCTCAGCGTACGGGTGGGCGCGACCGGTGTCACCGTCGTAGCCGGCGGCGGGAAACCCGGGCCCGTCAGGGGCGCGGTGCCTATCGCGCTCGCGTTGTTGAATACGATGATGTTGCTGGAACCCGTCCCGTTGAAGACGGCGCCGACGTAGAGCATGTCCTTCCCGGCATCGAGCGCGAGCCCGAAGGTGCCGGCAATCGTCGTGGCTCCGAGATCCGGAGTGATGATCCGCGAGACCACGGACGGCGCCGTGACCGGATTGCTGAACACGTGCACTTCGCCGAAGATGTCCACGGAGTACAGCGTGCCGTTGCTCCGGTTCAGGTCGTTGTGCATGAAGTTCACGCTACGAAGTCCGGGCCCGACGGTGTTGATCGTCGCCGACATGAAGAAGGTCGGGGCGACGTTGCCGTCGGCCATGCTGATATTGTTGAAGACGAGCGTATTGCCCTGGGTCGCGACGTAGAGGCGGTTGTTCGCCGCATCGAGCGTGAGGCTGGGAATCGCGAGGATGCCGCTGGTCGGCAACAGCGTTGCCGGGCCCTGGATCACGCGGTCGATGGGGAAGCTCGCGGTCGGCGCCGCGGTGCTGAACGAAACGATCGCGCCGTTTCCGCCGTCGGCGAAGAAGACTTTGCTCTCCGGGGTAGGAGGCGTACTGCTTCCGCCGCCACCGCCGCCGCAACTGACCAATGCCAGGAAGGCGAGTACCGAGGCTACGCCTCTCCCTCGCCGGGAGACGATTGTGGTATTCATGAACCCCCCTTTATTACTGTTTTCTTATGGACGAGCCATGTCGGCTCGCCCAGCTTACAGGGGGAATGTGCCAGCGCGCGGCCGCGTTGTCAAAAGCCGCGCGCGGCCGGCGAAAAAACTAGGGAATACCTTACATTCAGCGGTCGACGCCGCCCATGCAGAGGTACTTCACGACGACGTAGTCTTCGATGCCGTACTTCGATCCTTCGCGGCCCAGGCCCGATTCCTTCACGCCGCCGAAGGGCGCGACTTCGGTGGAGATGAGCCCCGTGTTGATGCCGACCATGCCGTACTCGAGCGCCTCGGCGACGCGCCAGATGCGGCCGATGTCGCGGCCGTAGAAATACGACGCGAGACCGAACTCGGTGTCGTTGGCGAGGCGGATCGCTTCCTTCTCGTCCTTGAAGCGGAACAGCGGCGCGACCGGCCCGAAGGTCTCTTCCTTGGTGACCTTCATGGTGGTGTCGACGTTGGCGAGCACGGTCGGCTCGAAGTAGGTCCCGCCGAGCGCGTGGCGCTTGCCGCCCGCGAGCACCCTGGCGCCCTTCGCGAGCGCATCGGCGATGTGCTCCTCGACTTTCTCCACCGCGGCCTTGTCGATCAGCGGGCCCTGCACCACGCCCGCCTCCATGCCGTTGCCCACCTTCATCGCCTTCACCTTCTCGGTGAGCTTCGCGGCGAAGGCGTCGTAGACCTTGTCCTGCACCAGGATGCGGTTCGCGCACACGCAGGTCTGCCCGGTGTTGCGGTACTTCGAGGTGATCGCGCCGTCCACCGCCGCATCGAGATCGGCGTCGTCGAACACGATGAAGGGCGCGTTGCCGCCGAGCTCCATCGAGGCCTTCTTCACCGTCTTCGAGCACTGCTCGAGCAGCACCTTGCCGACCGCGGTCGAGCCGGTGAACGTGATCTTGCGCACGATCGGGTTGGAGGTCATCTCGCCGCCGATCGCGGACGAGCTGCCGGTGATCACGCTGAACGCGCCCTTCGGGATTCCGGCGCGCTCGCCCAGCTCGGCCATCGCGAGCGCCGAGTAGGGCGTCGCCGTGGCGGGCTTCACCACCATGGTGCAGCCGGCCGCGAGCGCCGGCCCGCTCTTGCGCGTGATCATCGCGTTCGGGAAATTCCACGGCGTGATCGCCGCGCACACGCCGATCGGCTCCTTGATGACCACGATGCGCTTGTCGGCCTGGTGCCCCGGGATGGTGTCGCCGTAGATGCGCTTGGCTTCCTCGGCGAACCACTCGATGAAGGACGCGCCGTACGCGATCTCGGTGCGCGCCTCGGTGAGCGGCTTGCCCTGCTCGGCGGTGAGGATCTTCGCGAGGTCCTCCTGGTTCGCCATCATCAGGTCGAACCAGCGGCGCAGCACCACGCTGCGCTCCTTGGCGGTCTTCGCGCGCCAGGCGGGAAGCGCGGCGCTCGCCGCCTCGATCGCGCGGCGCGTCTCGGCCGCGCCCATGTTGGGGATGGTGCCGAGGATCTCGCCCGTCGCCGGGTTGTTCACCGGGATGGTCTTGCCGCCGTCGGCGTCGCTCCACTTGCCGGCGACGTAGCACTGCTGGCGGAAGAGCGTGGGATCCTTCAGGTTGAGGGCGGCGATGCCGGAAATCTTGGGATCGTTCATGGGAGAACCCCGCTGGTGGAGACAGGCGGCCGATGCGGCCGTAGAAGGAGAAAGTCTACCGCTACTTCAGTATGTGGTACAGGTCGCTGTAATCGTCGGTCCAGAGCCGCACTCGCGGCTCGGCGTCGACCCGCTGCGCCACCTCCCTGAGGAGCGGCCCCTCGAAGGCGGTGGGCGAGGCCGACAGCAGCAGCCAGTCCGAGCGGTACACGCCGACCGGCTCGTCGTCGTAGTTGTCCACCTCGCGCAGCTCGAGCGACAGCGCCTCGGCCGCCCGCTGCACCACCGGCACGAGGTCGAGGTAGCGGTTGGAGACGTGCACCGCGAGGATGCCCCCGGAGCGCAGCTGCCTGAAGTAGGCGCGGAAGGCCTCGACCGTCAGCAGGTGCACCGGGATCGCGTCGCTGGAGAACGCGTCGAGCGCGAGCACGTCGAAATTCCGCGGAGCCTCGCGCTCGAGCGACAGGCGGGCGTCCCCCAGCTGCACCTCCACCTTCGCCGGGCTGTCCTTCAGGAAGCTGAATTCCGAGCGCGCGAGCTCGACCACCCGCGGGTTGATGTCGTAGAAGCGGAACACGTCCCCGCGGCGCCCGTACGCGGCGAGCGTCCCCGCGCCCAGCCCGACGACCCCCACGCGCAGCGCGCCGCGCGCGCGCGAATCGAGAATCGCGAGTCCCACTCCGGAGGTCGCGCCGTAGTAGGTGGTCGGCCAGTCGCGCCGGTCCTCCTCCAGGAACTGCTTGCCGTGGATGATGGTGCCGTGCGACAGCACCCGCATCGCGTCCGGGCCTTCGCCCGTGTCGCGCACGTTGAGCACGCCGTAGAAGTTGCGCGCCGTGACCCGGGTGTCGGCGGAGTTGGCGCGGTAGGTGCGCGCGAGCTGCGCGGCGAGCGCCACCGTCGCGGCGAGGAAGACGAGCCTCGCGGCGGCGCCGAAGCGCCCGTGAAAGAAGCTCGCCCGGTCGCGCTGCAGCGCGAGCGTCACGCACACGGCGAGCGCGACCATGCCGAGCGGCAGCTCGTAGAGGTCGTCGAAGGCGCCGGGCGCCACCAGCCCGACCAGCACCCCGCCCAGGGCGCCTCCCAGCGCGAGCATCAGGTAGAAGCCGGTGAGATGGCGCGGGTGGGGCTTGGAGCGCGCGAGCTCGCCGTGGCAGACCATGCACGCGGCGAACAGCGTCGCCGAGTAGAGCGGGATCAGGCCCCAGATGCTCGGATTGGACCGCGTCAGCGTCACGCACACCGCGACGAAGCCCGCGGCGAGCAGGGGCAGGAACAGCCAGCGCCGGTACCAGCCCGAGGCCTCGAAGCACAGGACGAAGGACAGCAGGTACAGCGCGAGCGGCAGCACCCAGAGGAAGGGGATCGCCGCGATGTTGAGCGTCATGTGCCCGGTGAAGGCGAGCAGCAGGATCGACGGGCATGCGGCGAGCGCGACCCACAGCGCCTGCAGGCCCGGCCCCGGCTTCTCCCCCGCTTCCGCCCACGAGGAGGGCGCTTCCCCGCCGCGGTCGCGCCAGGCGAGCAGCCCGCAGGGCAGCGCGAACAGCACGAAGCCCGCGGACCAGATCGCGGCCTGGTGCCGCAGCGAGAGCAGCGGCTCGAACAGCAGCGGGTAGCTGAGCAGCGCGAGCATCGAGCCCAGGTTGGAAAGCGCGAAAAGCCGGTAGGGCGCCGCGCCCGGATGCGAGCGCGCGTGCCAGGCCTGCACCAGCGGCCCGGTGGTCGAGAGCGCGAAGTAGGGCAGGCCGACGCTGGCCGCGAGCAGCCCGAGGATGCGCCAGGTCGGATCCTCGCCCCCCGAGGGCTTCCACGCGGCGCCGGCCGCGAGCGGCAGCGTCGCCGCGGCGAGGGCGAGAAGGGCGACGTGCACCTGGCGGCGCGCCGGAATCCGCCGCGTCGCGTAGGCGTGGGAATAGACGTAGCCGCAAAGCAGCAGCAGCTGGAAGAACAGCATGCACACCGTCCACACCGCCGCGCTTCCGCCGAACCACGGCAGGATCATCTTCGCGATGAGCGGCTGGACCTGGAAGAGGAGAAAGGCCGAAAGAAAAATCGTGACCGCGTAAAGAGCCATCCCCTAGAACGTCCCGGGGTAGATGCCGCCGTCGATGAGGAAGTTCTGCCCGGTGATGTAGCCGGCCTGGGCGCTGCACAGATAGGCGCACAGCTCGCCGAATTCCTCGGGCGTGCCGAAACGTCCCGCGGGGATCGCCTTCTCCAGGTCGCGCTTGACCTCCTCGACGGTCCTGCCCTTCTCCTTCGCGTTGAACTCGGTGTTGCTCTTCAGGCGGTCGGTCCAGAAGCGCCCGGGAAGGATGTTGTTGATGGTGACGTTGGCGGCGACGGTCTGGCGCGCGAGGCCCGCGACGAAGCCGGTGAGGCCGCTGCGCGCGCCGTTCGAGAGCGCGAGCTCGGCGATCGGCGCCTTCACCGCGCTCGAGGTGATGTTCACGATGCGCCCGAAGCGCCGCGACACCATGCCGTCGACGGTCGCCCTGATCAGCTCGATCGGCGTGATCATGTTCGCGCCCACCGCTTTCAGCCAGTCCTCGCGGGAGAACTTGCGGAAATCGCCGGGCGGCGGGCCGCCCGCGTTGGTGACCAGGATGTCGGGCTGCGGGCAGGCGGCGAGCGCCGCGATGCGTCCCTGCTCGCTGGTGATGTCGGCGGGCACCGTGACGATGGTCGCGCCGGTCGTCGCGCGCATGTCCTCGGCGGTCTTCTCCAGCACCGCGCGGTCGCGCGCGACCAGCGTCACGCGGCAGCCCTCGCGCGCGAGCGCCGCCGCGCAGCCCCGCCCCAGCCCCTTGCTCGCGCCGCACACGAGCGCGGCCTTCCCGCGGATGTTCAGGTCCAAGATCTCTCCGGCTTGTGAATCAGGTTCTCGCCGCCTTCAGCGTGACCAGCACGACGCCGGCGAGGACGAGCGCCGCACCCGCCAATTGTACCGGGGTCATGACCTCGTCCAGGCCCACCCAGCCGAAAAAAACCGTGGTCACCGGGCCGAGCGCGCCGAACAGCGCGACCTGGTTCGCGCCGATGCGCTTGAGCGCCTCGGCGGTGATGAAGACCGGCAGCACCGTGGACAGGAGCGCCATGGCGATCGCCAGCCCGTACACCTGGGGAGGCATCGAGAGGGCCGAGAGCGGCCGCAGCAGCAGGAACTGGAGGATGCAGAAGCCGCTCGCGACGGTCGTGGCGTAGGCGGTGAAGCGCATCGATCCGACGCGACGCACCACCTGGCTCCCCGCGACGAGGTACACGGCGTAGCCGGTTGCGCTCGCGAAGCACAGCACCGCGCCGAGCGCGAGATCCGCGTTCGCGCCGCGCACGGCGTTCGCCATCACCAGCGCGACGCCCGAGTAGGTGACCGCGACGGCGACGAGCTCGATCGCCGCCGGGCGCTTGCGCAGGAACGCCGCGGACAGGATCACGACGAGCGTCGGATACACGAAAAGGATCAGCCGGCCCAGTCCCGCCGAGATGTACTGCAGGCCGAGAAAATCGACGAAGCTAGAGAAGTAGTAGCCGACGAAGCCGAGGAAGACGATCGCCCAGGCGTCCCGCCGCTCGAGCGGCGCGCTCTTCGCGTCGCGCCCGACCCAGGCCGCGGCCGCGAGGAAGAACGGCAGCGAGAAGATCATGCGCAGCGCGAGCAGCGTGATCGGGTCGACGACGTAGCCGTAGGCGAGCTTGATCAGGATGGGGCGCAGCGAGAAGCACACGACTCCTGCGACCGCCATCGCGACGCCGACGGCGCGATAGGGGGCCCGCGGGATCACCTGCGGCGCTTGCCCCGGCGGAGGATCGAGCCCGTCTTCTGCTTGGCGACGAAAGTTTCGGCCACTGGGTTTTGGCTTGGGCGATGCCGGGAAGGTAAAATTATGGCATGGCAGGACATTCCAGATGGGCCAACGTCAAGCACAAGAAGGCCGCGGCCGACGCCAAGAAAGGCAAGATCTTCACGCGCCTGATCAAGGAGGTC
This sequence comes from Burkholderiales bacterium, assembly GCA_035280025.1. Classification (GTDB taxonomy): domain Bacteria; phylum Pseudomonadota; class Gammaproteobacteria; order Burkholderiales; family SG8-39; genus VBDM01. The sequence goes on from DATEGT010000066.1 coordinate 6,979, forward strand.
ACGGTCGCCGCGCGCCTGGGCGGCGCCG
>DATEGT010000067.1:0-15851 GCA_035280025.1 Burkholderiales bacterium
AGCGAGATCGGTGCGCTTGTCGGCGCCGATGACCCGGCCCTTGAACTCGCGCTTGTCGGTCAGACTGACGGTGATCTCGTCCGCGGCGTCGACCACGTGCGCGTTGGTGAGAACGTAGCCGTCGGCGCTGATGATGAATCCCGAGCCCAGGGAACGGCTCTCGAAGTCGCGCGGCGCCGGCGCTCCGGGCCCCGGCGGCCGCGGCACGAAGCGGCGGAAGAAATCGTAGAGCGGATCGTCCTCTTCCAAGTTCGGAACCTGGGGCGAGGAGCGGCGCTCGCGGATCTGGGTGGTGCTGATGTTGACGACCGTGGGGCCCTGCTTTTCGGCGAGCTCGGTGAAATCGGGAAGGTCTCGACCCTGCGCGTAGAGCGCGGACGGCAGCCCAAGGAGGAGCCAGACCAGCAGTATTCTCGCCATCGCGAAATCCCTCGGTTGTTCCGCGGGCGGAAGGACCGTGTTCTACTTGTGGTACTCCACCGCGTTGGCGACGTATTTTACGCTCTCCGCCGGAGCCTCGCCGACTACCGTGATCCAATAGTTGCCGACCGGGCGCGTATACACGTTGATCGCTCCCTGCCGCGCCAGCCCGGCCTGCGGCGCCGGGCGCCTGGCCGTGGCCGGTTCGATGAACACCGAGATCGCGGCGAGCCCGTCCGACAGGACGATGTGGCTGACCCCGCCCGTCCCGCCGACCGTGCGAATCAGTTCGGCTACGGTGCGGAATCCAGGAGGCTTCGAGCGTATCGTCCATCCCGAAGCGGCGAGATTCGCGCTGGTCGCGCCCGAATCCTCGATCCGCCAGTCCTTGCTCTGCCGGAAGTAGCGCGCCTTCAGCTGGTCGCGGCCGATGTTCCCGCCGATCTTGATCTGGGTGAACGTAAACTGCTCCAGCATCTCGTCCTTGTCGTTGAACGTCCGCGCCCTGAGCAGCATGCCGGTGCCGACGTCCGCCCAGAGCCGGTGTCCGTAGCGCATCTTGTCCTTGGGATCCAGCGTGAGGACCTGGCAACTGTATCCGCCGACGCGCTCGACGTCGCCCTTCTTGACGGTGTAGTTCTCCGAAACGTCCCTGAGCTGCTCGGAAAGGATCGCCGGAAACGGACGGGTGCCCGGCTGCTTGTCGATCTTCACCGTCTTGCTTCCGGGGAGGTAGCACACGACCTCGTCGCCGGTGCGCACGATCTCGCGCGGAACCCCGTCGAGCGTCTCCAGCCGCTCCCGAGGACCGGAGGCGTCGGCGACGTGGACGATGCTCGAAGTCTCGACCCGCTGTCCCTGCTGGTACACGAAGGTGCCGGCGTAGCTCAGCTTCTCCGAGGCGGCGTAGATGCGCTGGAGCCATTGCATCGCCGACGTGTCGGTCTGCGCGATCGCCGCCGATACCGGCAGCAGGAACGGCAGCACCCTTACCGGGCGCCAGATTCGCAGCGCGAAGTCCGCCGTCATTTGGCCGCCGCCCTGCGTTCCTCGGCAACGAAGCGCACATAGGGAGCTACGCCCTGCATGGCGCTGACGCGGGAATAGGGCTGGTGGGCGAACAGGTAGTTCTCGACCTCCGAGGCCGGCAGGGTGACCAGAAGGTTCTCCGCCGGGACTTCCGCCGTGGCCGCGGCGCCGTTGCCGGCGAGCTGCGTATCCGCGTGCCACCCAGGGAAGGCCGTCCATGCGACGACCGCGACCGCCGCCGCGCTGGCGGCGGCATACATGCCGTACCAGCCGATGCGCTTGGCGGCGCCCGCCGCACGGGGCGGCGGAGCGAGCACCGTAGGCTCATCGCGCAGGCGCGCAATCACGCGCGGCGCGATCTCCTGGCAAATGTGCCCCCGGAGCGCGTCGCCGATGAGGTGATAAGTGTCCCAGGCGGCGCGAAGCTCGGGGTCCGAGCGGAGGCGCGTGATATGCGCGTGGATCTCGCCTTGGAGTTCGCCGTCGATGATCGCTGAGAGCTGTTCTTTCATGGCTACCACCTCTTGTCCTTGCGTGTGTCGAGGAGCGGCCGGAGCCGCTCCGCGATCGCCTCGCGAGCCCGGAATATCCTCGACCGGACCGTTCCGATCGGGCAGTTCATGATCGTCGCGATGTCCTCGTAGCTCAGTCCCTCGAGCTCACGCAGCGTAATCGCATTGCGCAGCTCCTCGGGCAGGTGATCGAGAGTGTCGTTCACCGTGCGCGCTATCTCCGCCGACATCATCATGCTTTCGGGGGTATTGATGTCGCGCAGTTGCTCGCCGTCCTCGAAGCTTTCGGCGTCTTCGGTATCGAATTCGGTCGTGGTCGGCGCGCGCCGCCCCATCGCGACGAGGTAGTTCTTCGCGGTATTGATTCCGATCCTGTATAGCCACGTATAGAACGCGCTGTCGCCCCGGAACGAGGGGAGCGCCCGATACGCCTTGATGAATGCTTCCTGTGCCACGTCCTCTACTTCGACCGGGTCCCGTATGAAGCGGGACAGCAGCCGCGCCAGTTTGCGTTGGTACTTCGACACCAGCAGCTCGAAAGCATGCTTGTCGCCTCGCTGGGCCCGCTCGACCAGCTGTCGGTCGAGTTCCCTCTCATCCATCCGCCGCCATCCCTGACGAAGCGGTGCTGCGCTTCTGTTCGAAGTTGTCCACAGGCGGCGGCCAGTATACCGCAGTGCTTTCCGACCCCCGGCGCCCGTGCTGTTAAAGACCGGCGTCCGAGGCGATAGTTCAGTTTCCCGTAAGGTTATTGGGGGTCCGGGACGGACGGGTCGCGACGCCAGCGCAGCCATACCCGAAGGCGCCGAAAATCCTCCGGCGTGACCGAATCCGCAGCGATGACTACCCTCTTTGTTCGGCCCGGCGAGGTTTTCAGCTCGATGATCGCGAGAACGGCCGAAACGAAGTGGCTTCCGCCGAGCCGGCTCTCTTGCCACCTTCCCAGGCGGTTCTTCCACGAAGCGCGGCCATCCTCGTGCAATTCCAGAGAAACCGCCTGGCCGGTTGTGCGAAGCAGCGCGCGGGCGGAAGTGACGCCAAGGGATAGAAGGATGAGCGTCCAGGCCAGCCACCGCGGCCAGCCACCCAAGCCTAGTCCGGCGGCCGCGAGCGCCAGGCCGTGGGCAAGCGCGAGGGCGGCGGCCAGCCGCGGCGAAGGCTTGAGATCCAGGCGCAGCAGGGGTGCGGCCGGCACAGGCTACGCCCCGCGGCTCAGGCGCGCCGGAAGATCAGGGTTCCGTTGGTGCCGCCGAACCCGAACGAGTTGGACAAGGCGGCCCGGATGGGCGTCGGACGCGCCGAATTCGGCACGTAGTCCAGATCGCAGGCCGGGTCCTGATCGATCAGGTTCGCCGTCGGCGGAGCGATCTGATCGCGCACCGCGAGCACCGAGAACAGGGCCTCGACGCCACCCGCCGCGCCGAGCAGATGCCCGGTCATGGACTTGGTTGAGCTCACGGCGAGTTTCTTCGAATGATCTCCGAAGCAGCGTTTCACCGCCACGGTTTCGGCGAGATCGCCGAGCGGCGTGGAAGTGCCGTGGGCGTTGATGTAGTCGATATCCTCGCGCCGGAGCCCTGCGTTGCGCAGCGCATTCTCCATGCAGCGCGCCGCGCCCTCCCCGCTCTCCTGCGGCGCCGTCATGTGGTAGGCGTCGCCGCTCATTCCATAGCCGGCGAGCTCCGCGTACACCTTGGCGCCGCGCCGCCGGGCGTGCTCGAGCTCCTCGAGAACGAGAACGCCTGCTCCTTCGGCCAGCACGAAGCCGTCTCGGTCCTTGTCCCAGGGACGGCTCGCCGTCGCGGGATCGTCGTTGCGCGTCGAGAGCGCCCGCGCCGACGCGAAGCCGCCGACCGTCAGCTCGGTGATCGCGGCTTCGGCGCCTCCCGCGACCATGACGTCGCAGTCGCCGTACTCGATCAGCCGCCCCGACTCGCCGATGCAGTGCGCCGAGGTGGTGCACGCGGTGACCATCGCGAGGTTGGGTCCTTTCAAGCCGTGCATGATCGACAGGTTGCCCGAGATCATGTTGATGATCGTGCTCGGAATGAAAAAAGGAGAAATCTTGCGCGGGCCGCCTTTGAGGAGGTCGTTGTGGGTTTCCTCGATCATCGGCAGGCCGCCTATGCCTGAGCCGATATTCACGCCGATGCGCGTTGCGTTGGCTTCAGTGACCTGGATTCCAGAATCCTTGAGCGCCTGGATGCCCGCGGCCATGCCAAAATGGATGAAGCGGTCCATTCGGCGCGCCTCTTTCGGCGAAAGATACGCGCCGACGTCGAAGTTCTTGACTTCGCCTGCGATCTGGCTCGAGAGCGAGCTCGGGTCGAATCGAGTGATGCGCCCGATCCCGGACTTGCCGGCGAGGGCGTTCGACCAGGCTTCGGCAACGGTGTTGCCGATCGGGCAGATGATTCCTAATCCGGTGACGACGACACGACGGCGGCTCAATTCGGCTCCGGTCGTGGAAAAGAATCAGGCTTTCTTGGAATGAGCGGAAACGTACGCGATGGCCTGCTGGACCGTCGTGATCTTCTCGGCTTCCTCGTCCGGAATTTCCGTCTCGAATTCCTCCTCGAGGGCCATCACGAGCTCCACGGTGTCGAGTGAATCTGCGCCGAGGTCGTCGACAAAAGAGGATTCGTTCTTGATCTCGGCCTCGTTGACGCCGAGTTGTTCGGCGACGATTTTCTTGACGCGCTGTTCAACGTTTTCCATTGCGGGCTCCTTCCCCCTTGTTGGCTGCGCTCGAAATTCGAAGGTGCGCATTGTAACAGAATCGCATTGCGACCTTTCAACCCATGTACATGCCGCCGTTGACGTGCAGCGTGGCGCCCGTGATGTAGTCGGCCTGGGGCGAAGCGAGAAACGCCACGGCCGCGGCCACGTCCTCCGGATTTCCCAGCCGTCCCAGCGGAATCTGCTGGAGCAGCGCCGCCCGCTGCTCTTCGGAAAGGGCTCGGGTCATGTCGGTATCGATGAACCCGGGGGCGACGCAGTTGACCGTTACGCCGCGGCTGCCGATTTCGCGGGCCAGCGCGCGCGTCATCCCGGCGATACCGGCCTTAGCCGCGGCGTAGTTGATCTGCCCCGCGTTTCCGCTCGATCCCACCACCGAAGTGATGTTGATGATCCTGCCCGCGCGCGCCTTGAGCATCCCCCGCAGCACCGCACGGCTCATCCGGAACACCGACTTGAGATTGGTGTCCATCACTGCATCCCACTCGGATTCCTTCATGCGCATCGCGAGATTGTCCCGCGTTATGCCGGCGTTGTTGACGAGAACCGACACCGGGCCGTGCTTCTTCTCGAATTCCGCCACGACCGACTCGACGTTCGCCTCGATCTTGACGTCGAGCTGGACGCCGCCGCCGGGCACGCCCGCGGCGAGCAAATAGTCGGTGATCGACTGTGCACCCGCAGCGGTAGTCGCAGTGCCCACCACGGTCGCGCCTCGGGCGCCCAGCGTCAAGGCGACCGCCTTGCCTATTCCTCTCGATGCGCCCGTAACCAGGGCGCGCTCCCCTTGGAGTTCCATCATCCCCCCTTCGAGATCGCGGCGCCCGACTCCAGCGCCGCGCGGTCCGCGAGCGCGAGGCCCTGCAGGCGCTCGTCGATACGCTTGATGAGCGGCGCGAGCACCTTGCCCGGCCCGCACTCGAACACGTGCGTGACCCCCTGCCCCGCCACCGCCTTGACGCACTCGACCCAGCGCACCGGATGATCGGCCTGGCTAACGAGCGCCTCGCGGATCTCCTGCGGATCGGCATGGCTCCTTGCGTCCACGTTGTGGACCACGGCGATTCGGGGAGCGCTGACGGCGATCGCGGAAAGGGCCTCGCGCAGGCGCGCCGCCGCCGGCGCCATCAGCGACGAATGGAACGGCGCGCTCACCGGCAGCGGCAGGGCGCGCTTCGCGCCGCGCGCCTTGGCCGCCTCCATCGCGCGCTTGACCGCGGCGGCGTGCCCTGCGATGACGACCTGCGAGGGAGCGTTGAAATTGACCGCCTCGCAGACTTCGTTGCCGGCGGCCTCGGCGCACACGGCGCGCACCGTCTCGTCCTCGAGGCCGAGAATCGCCGCCATCGCGCCCTGGCCTTGCGGCACTGCCGCCTGCATCGCGCTCGCGCGCAGGCGCACCAGAGGCAGGCAATCGGAAAAAGAAACCGCGCCCGCCGCGACGAGCGCGGTGTATTCGCCGAGGCTGTGCCCCGCGACTAGCGCGGGCTCCGCGCCGCCCAGCTCGCGCCACAGGCGCCATGCGCAGATTCCCGCGGTGACCATGACGGGTTGGGTATTGACGGTGCTGCCGAGGTCTTCCGCGGGGCCTTCGGCGATCAGCCGACCGATGTCCTGCTTCAGGATGTCGGAGGCTTCCGCGAGCGTGTCGCGGACCACCGGCGCATCGCCGTAGGGAGCGAGCATGCCCACCGACTGAGAACCCTGTCCGGGAAAGACCATGGCGACCTTCATCACATCTCCACCAGCGCCGCGCCCCAGGTGAATCCGCCGCCGACGCCCTGGAGCATCACTTTGTGTCCGGGCTTGATGCGCCCGTCCCGGATCGCGAGATCGAGCGCCAGCGGCACCGACGCCGCCGAGGTGTTGGCGTGCCGGTCCACCGTGACTACGAGCTTGGAGCGGTCCAGGCCGAGTCTCTTTGCGGTCGCTTCGAGGATGCGCACGTTCGCCTGGTGCGGGATCAGCCAGTCCACATCCGCCACGGTCAGTCCGCACAGGGCGAGCGTCTCGCGCGCCGCCTCGTCCAGCACTTTCACCGCGAACTTGAAAACCGCCTGCCCGTCCATCTGCAGGAAGGGCGATCCCACGATCTTGCCGCCGCACACGTTTCCCGGCACCGAGAGAATGCCCGCGTGAGAACCGTCCGCGTGCAGCACGCTGCCGAGGATCCCGGGCCGGTCGTCCGCCTTCAGGACCACGGCGCCCGCGCCGTCGCCGAACAGCACCGCGGTGCCGCGGTCGTTCCAGTCGAGAATCCGCGAGTACACTTCGCTGCCCACGACGAGGGCGCAGCGATGCTGTCCCGAGCGGATCAGCTTGTCCGCGATCACGAGCGCGTAGATGAACCCGCTGCAAACCGCCTGGATGTCGAACGCGGCGCAGCCCTTGACCCCGAGCTTCGCCTGCAGGATGCAGGCGGTGCTCGGGAAGATGTAGTCCGGGGTCGCGGTGGCGACGATGATGAGATCGACCTCGTCGGCCGGAACGCGGGCGGCGGCGAGCGCCGCGCGGCCGGCCTCGGCGGCAAGATCGCTCGAGGTCTGCGAGGGTTCCGCAATATGCCGCTGCAGGATGCCGGTGCGGGTACGGATCCACTCGTCGGAAGTATCCATGCGCGCCGCCAGATCGTCGTTGGTGACGATCTTGGGGGGGAGGTAGCTCCCGGTGCCGGCGATGCGCGACCAGATCAAGGGTTCGTCGCCTCGGATTCAGCTGGCGCGAAGCGAAGCATGAGGCGGTGCAGCACCTCGTTCCGGACTTCCTCCACGGCGCGTTCGATGGCGCGCCCGAATCCCAGGGCATCCGCGGACCCGTGGCTCTTCACCACGATTCCCCTGAGCCCGAGCAGGGTCGCGCCGTTGAACCGGCGCGGATCGAGGCGCCGCCGGAACGCGAAGAGCACCGGCATCACCACCACGCTCGCCAGCTTGGTCAGCGCGCTGCGCATGAACTCCTCGCGGATGAAGCTGCGAACCATTTGCGCGATTCCCTCGGAAGCCTTCAGCATCACGTTGCCGACGAAGCCGTCGCACACGACGACGTCGGCCGCGCCCTTGTAGATTCCGTCTCCTTCGACATTGCCGACGAAGTTGAGGCCGCTGTCGCGCAGCAACTCGGCCGCTTTCTTCACCACCTCGTTCCCCTTGATGTCCTCCTCGCCGATGTTGAGCAAGCCGACACTGGGACGTTCCTTGTGCTCGACCGCCGAAACCAGGGTCGCGCCCATGATCGCAAACTGCAGCAGATGCTCCGGCGCGCAATCGACGTTGGCGCCGAGGTCGAGCACGTAGGTGCTTCCCCGCAGATTGGGCAGCGCCGAGATGATCGCCGGGCGGTCGATCCCCGGCAGCGTCTTGAGAACGAAGCGCGAGATCGCCATCAGCGCGCCGGTGTTGCCTGCGCTGACGCAGGCGTGAGCTTCGCCGCTCTTCACCAGATCGACGGCGACCCGGATCGAAGAATCCTTCTTGTTGCGGAGCGCGAGCGCCGGGGATTCATCCATGGCCACGACCTCGCTCGCGTGGTGCACGCGCAGGCGGGGGCCGGTCTTGGCGCCTCGCGCCTTCAGCTCGGCCTCGATGGCGTCCCGCAGCCCCACCAGGACGATATCGACGTCTGACGCGGACTTGAGGAAATTGAGCGCGGCCGGCACTGTGACGTGCGGCCCATGATCGCCGCCCATGCAATCTATGGCTACGGTCGTGTCCATGCGCGGAGGCGCCAGGCGCCCTCCGGTCGGGCTTACTCGCCCTTGGTCTTGACCACCTTCTTGCCGCGGTAATAGCCGCTCGGGCTGATGTGATGGCGCAGGTGCACTTCGCCGGTGGTCGGCTCGACCGCGAGCGGAGGATTGGTCAGGAAATCATGCGCGCGGTGCATGCCGCGCTTGGAGGGGGATTTCTTGTTCTGCTGTACCGCCATGTGGAAGCTCCTTCAACTGGTATCGCCATACGGCGCACATTTTTCATGCCGCGGTGCCATCGGCAGCGCGAGAATCACTTCGTCCTCGACAAGCCCTGCGATCTCCATGCGCGGCGAGGCCAGCACACGGTCGATGTCGTCCTCGGCTTCCGCGATCTCGCGCGGGCTCTCCGCCAACTGCAGCTCGGCGTCGATCGCGATGGGAACCCGAATGGGATCGAGACAGCGTTGGCAAAGCAGCTGCAACGATCCGATCACAGAGAGCCGCAAACACGGCTTGCCGTTATCCGCCCTTCCCCCGCGCACGTGATACTCCAGCCCTTCGGTCGAGCATTGCAACTGCACAAGGCGCGGCAACCGCTCCATGCCCACTACGCCTCGCCGCTCTAGCGCGGCGCACGCGAACTGGAGGCCGTCAAACACCTCCGCTTGCGACATAGAGCGCGCATGATATTATGATTGCCCCGTGGTGTCAAAAGAAAATTCCAGGTTGTTCAGAGCGTTACTGCACTTTCTGAGCCTTGCGGCCGCGGCTGCCGTGATCGGAGCCGGGCCCGCATCCGCCCAGGTCTACAAGTGGGTGGACGAGCGCGGCGTCACTCATTACGGAGAGCACCCGCCGCAGCGCGCAAAGGCGAGCGAGGTCCCGGACCGCCTCGGGTCGCCCGCCCCTCCCGGCTCAAGCTCGAGCTCGAAGCCTCCTCCGGCGCCCGACCAGAACCGCCCGAGCGCGGTCCAGGCGGAAAGCGACCCGCAGGCGAAGCGGCGCGAGCAGTGTAACCAGCAGCGCGAGCTGCTTTCCCGCCTGAAGCGCGGACGAAGCGACTCCGACTCACCTGCCCCCGATACCTCCGGCGCGATCGCTCGCCAGGAAAAGCTCGTCGCCGAGCAGTGCCAGGGGCTATGACCGACGGAGGGCGCGAAGGCGAAGGCCCTCGCCCGCCCCTGGTTCTCGCTTCCACTTCGCCCTATCGGCGGGCGCTGCTCGAGCGTCTCGGGGTGCCCTTCACGGTCGCGAGTCCCGGGATCGCCGAAACGCGCCGCCCGCGCGAGGCTCCCGAAGAGATGGCGAGCCGCCTGGCAGAAGCCAAGGCGCGCGCGGTGGCCGACCGCTTCCCCGGCAGCCTGATCATCGGCAGCGACCAGGTCGCGGTGTGCCGGGACGAGATTCTCGACAAACCCGGAACACACGCCAACGCGGCCCGCCAGCTGCGCGCGTTGTCCGGTCGCGAGGCGCTCTTCCACACGGCCGTGTGCGTGTACAAAGCTCCCGCCGGCAGAACCCTGGTGCGGGTCGTGCCGTGCAGCGTGACGTTTCGCCGGCTAGACGACGCAATCATCGAGAGCTACTTGAGGAAGGAGCAGCCCTACGATTGCGCCGGCAGCGCCAAGTCCGAGGGCCTGGGCATCGCGCTGATCTCGAGGATGGAGAGCGAGGACCCGACCGCGCTCATCGGCCTGCCCTTGATCGCACTCGTCGACCTGCTGCGCGAGCAAGGGCTCGATGTCCTCTGAGCCGGGTTCTCTCTATCTCCTGCCGAACACGCTCGGCGACACACCGGCCGAGGCCGTGATTCCGGCGGCGGCCCTTCACCGGGCGCGCGCGCTCGATTACTTCATCGCCGAGGAGCCCAAGTCGGCCCGTGCATTTCTGAAGCGCATAGGATTCCCGCGTCCCCTCCAGGAGGTCCGGGTCGAGCGCCTCGACCACAACACCCGGCGCGCCGACGTCGCGCCCCTGCTCGAGCCGGTTCTCGCCGGTTCCGATGCCGGCCTGCTCTCCGAGGCCGGGCTGCCCGCGGTCGCCGATCCCGGGGCGGGGCTGGTGAGGATAGCGCACCAGAAAGCGGTACGCGTGGTTCCGCTGAGCGGACCTTCTTCGCTGATTCTCGCTCTCGCCGCATCGGGGCTCGAAGGGCAGCGCTTCGCTTTTCACGGATATCTCCCGGTGAAGCGGCCGGACGCGGCGCTGAAGGAGCTCGAGCGCCAGTCCGCCCGCCTGGGACAGACCCAGATATTCATCGAGACGCCGTACCGGAACGACGCGATGCTCGCGGCGATGCTGCGGGCCCTGCGCGGCGACACGCTGGTGTGCATCGCCGCCGACCTGACGCTGGATTCGGAGTTCATCGGCACGCGTCCGATCTCCGCCTGGCGCGGGAGCGCTCCCCCGCTCAAGGGTCGTCCGGCGGTATTCCTGATGCTGTCGCGCTAGCGGATGTTCGGCTGTCCCTGCGCGAGCACCTTCGCGAGCACGCCGGCCATGGCCGCGCCGAAGCGTCTCGCAAAGCGCTCGGTGATGTCCTGCTTCTTCGTGAAATCGAAGATCTCTTCGGCCTTGATCACCTCGCGCGCCACGTAGTCGACGCTGCCCAGACCGTCGGCCAGGCCGAGCTCGACGCTGCGGTCGCCGGTCCACATCAGCCCGGAGAAGATGTCGGGGTTGTCCTTCAGCCGCTTGCCGCGTCCTTTCCTGACGACGTCGATGAACTGCTTGTGGATGTCGTCGAGCATCGACTGGGCATGCCGCTTCTGCTTCTCGTCGACGGGGGAGAACGGATCCAGGAACGCCTTGTTCTCGCCCGAGACCAGCGCGCGCCGTTCCACGCCGAGCTTCTCCATGGTCCCGGTGAAGCCCCAGCCGTCCATGATCACGCCGATCGAGCCGACGATGCTCGCCTTGTCCACGTAGATCTTGTCGGCGGCGGCGGCGATGTAATAGCCGCCCGAAGCGCAGATGTCCTCGACCACCGCGTACATGGGGATATTCGGATAGAGCCCCCGCAGCCTGCGGATCTCGTCGTAGATGATTCCCGCCTGCACCGGGCTGCCGCCGGGCGAGTTGATGCGAAGGATCACGCCCGCCGTATTCTTGTTCTTGAACGCGTTCTGGAGCGCCTCGGTAACCCGGTCGGCGCTCGCGTCGCCTTTCGCGTCGATCACCCCGACCACGTCCACGAGGGCGGTGTGCCGGCCGGAGCCCAGCCCTTCCGGCCCGCGCCAGTCGACTGCAAGGAGGATGATCAGCGTGAGATACGCGAAGAACAGGAGCTTGAAGAAGATGCCCCAGCGGCGCGCGCGCCGCTGCTCCTTCAGCGCCGCCATCGCCAGATTCTCGATCAATTGCTTTTCCCAGTCAGCCTCGGCCATATGGCTTGCCTTTCACGAAGACCCGGCCGTCGCGCTCCTCGACGGGAATGGATACGAGCCCTTCCTCGAAGCAGGGCCCGCGAACGCATCGGCCCGTGTCCGGCGCGTATGTTGCGCCGTGCGTCGAGCATATCAAATGCAGGCCCCAGACATCAAAAAACTTGCCCGGCTTCCAGTCCAGCTCCATCGGCATGTGCGCGCAGCGGTTGAGATAGGCGTAGACCCGGCCGCCGTAGCGCACCGCGAAGGCCGGCTCGGCCCCGCCCTCGAGCTCGATCTCGAAGCGCACGCCGTCGCCGCCGTCGGCGAGGTCGGCGCTGGAGCAGATCACGCGTTCCGTGTCAGCCATCGGGTCAGCTCATGGACGCTGTCGACGCAGGCGAGCGGTGATTGAGCGACCAGGTCGGCCCTGGCATGGGCCCCGTAGCTCACCGCCACCGCGGGCACGCCGGCGCGGGCTGCCATCTGGAGGTCGTGCACGGTATCGCCGATCATCAGCGTGTTCGCCTCGCTCGCGCCCAGCTCGTCCATGAGATCGAGCAGCATGTCGGGCGCGGGCTTGGGCGTGCACTCGTCGGCGCAGCGCGAGGACGCGAACAGGGGCCGCAAGCCGGTATTCTCGAGAGCGCGCGCGAGCCCCTTGCGGCTCTTTCCCGTGGCGATCGCCAGCGTGTGGCCGCCTTCGCGCAGCGCGGCAAGCATTTCCGCCGCTCCGCGGAAGAGCGGAATGGCGGCGTCGCGCGCGAGAAAGTGAATGCGGTAGCGCTCGACCATGCGGCCGTAGTCCTGCGGGAGCAGCCCGGGCGCGGCATAGGCGAGCGCGTCGTTCAGCCCCAGGCCGATCACGTGGCTCGCACGTGCCTCGTCGGGAACGGGCAGCCCGAGATCCCGGCACGCGGACTGGATGCAATGCACGATCGCGCCGGCCGAATCGATCAGCGTGCCGTCCCAGTCGAAGACCAGAAGCTCGTAGCGCATCAGGCCGGGAGGGAATCGAGGAACCGTTCCAGCGGTCCGGGGAGAGGCGATCTGAGCCTCATCCGCGTTCCGGAGATCGGATGGGCCAGCTCCAGCGCCGAGGCGTGAAGGAAGAGCCGCCCGAGGCCCCGCTTCGCGAGCTCCCGGTTGCGTTCGAAATCGCCGTACTTCTCGTCGCCGGCAACCGGAAATCCCAGATGTGCGAGGTGCACCCGGATCTGGTGAGTGCGTCCGGTAAGGAGGACCGCGGAGAGCAGCGTGAAGTCGCGCAGCGATCGCTCGCGGCGGAACAGGGTCTGGGAGTCGCGCCCTTCCCGGTGCACGCTCACCCGGCGTTCCCCCGATTGCGTCAGGTACTTCTTCAGCGGCAGGTCGATGCGGCGCTCTTCCTCCCGCCACCTCCCGAGGACCAGGGCGAGATAGCGCTTGTGCACGTTTCCATCGCGCAGCGCCGCGTGCAACGCAACGAGCGCCGCACGCTTCTTCGCCAGGATCAGCAGCCCCGAGGTGTCGCGGTCGAGCCGGTGAGCGAGCTCGAGAAACTTGAGTTGCGGCCGCGCCGCCCGAAACCGCTCGATCACGCCGAAGCTGACCCCGCTTCCCCCGTGGACCGCGAGTCCCGAGGGCTTGTCGACCACGAGAAGCGCGTCGTCTTCGTGGACCACCGGCGGCAGCGGCGCGGTCGCGGGGGGGGCCTTGGCGCTGCGGTCCGCGCGCCGCAACGGCGGAATGCGCACCTTGTCTCCCGGCTTCAGCCGGTAGGTCGCGTCCACCCGGCGGCTGTTGACCCTGACCTCCCCGGTGCGCAAGACGCGGTAGATATGGCTGCGCGGGACCCCCTTGCAGACGCGCATCAGGAAGTTGTCGACCCGTTGCCCCTCGCTGGCTTCATCGACCTCGACCGAGACTACGTTGCTTAAATCCTTCATTTTGTTTATGATCTGCGCGCTGCTTCCGTTGCGGGACGGCTGCTTGTACATGCGAAGGTGCGAAATCTCGCCCCCAGACAAGACTGGCTACCCTGTCCCCGGTTCCAATGCCGCCGACGGCGAAGCGTCCGTCGCTCCGCGCGGGAACCCGAAGCCGCAAAGGCGGTTGGTTATCCAACCAGTGAAAGTTAACTAGATAGTAATAGAACAGCGCGCCGACAGCATATCGGCAGATTCTGCGGGCCCTGCCTCAGGTGCCCGAGACGACAAGCCAAAACAACGCGTTCTCATGATCCAGCGATCGATGATGCGAGACTAGCCTCCACAACAGGCCTTGGTTTGTCCTGCCCGTGCGCGCGGGAGAAGAAAATGAAGCGCATGCTTTTCAATGCGACACAGGCCGAAGAACTACGTGTCGCGATCGTCGACGGTCAGAAGCTCATAGACCTCGACATCGAGTCGGCCGCGAAGGAACAGAGAAAGAGCAACATCTACAAAGGTGTCATCACCCGCGTAGAGCCTAGCCTCGAAGCCGCGTTCGTCGACTACGGCACCGAGCGTCACGGATTCCTTCCGTTCAAGGAAGTCGCCCGGCAGTACTTCAAGCCAGGCATCGACGTCGGCCGCGCCCGCATCCAGGACGCGATCGCGGAGGGTGACGAGCTGATCGTGCAGGTCGAGAAGGACGAGCGCGGCAACAAGGGCGCCGCTCTCACCACCTTCATCAGCCTCGCCGGCCGCTACCTCGTTCTGATGCCGAACAATCCGCGCGGCGGCGGAGTCTCGCGCCGCGTCGAGGGAGAAGACCGCGACGAGCTCCGCGAAATCATGGACAAGCTCGACGTTCCCGCGGGGATGAGCCTCATCGGCCGCACCGCCGGCATCGGGCGATCCTACGAGGAGCTGCAGTGGGACCTGAACTATCTGCTCAAGCTGTGGGGCAAGATACTCGAGGCGACCCAGCCCGCAAAGGATTCCGACGGCAAGCTGCTCAATCCGGCGCCTTTCCTCATCTACCAGGAAGGCAGCCTCGTGATCCGCGCGGTCCGCGATTACTTCCAGCCGGACATCGGCGAGATTCTGATCGACACCGACGCGATCTACGAACAGACGCTCGCCTTCATGAGCAACGTCATGCCCGACAACGTCAGCCGGGTGAAGCGCTACCACGACGACGTGCCGCTGTTTTCCCGCTTTCAGATCGAGCACCAGATCGAAACAGCCTACTCGCGCCAGGTGTCGCTGCCGGCCGGAGGCGCGGTGGTGATCGACCACACCGAGGCGCTCGTCTCGATCGACGTCAATTCGGCGCGCGCTACGCGCGGGCACGATATCGAGCAGACTGCGTTCAACACGAATCTCGAGGCCGCCGACGAGATCGCGCGGCAACTGCGGCTGCGCGACCTGGGCGGGCTGATCGTCATCGACTTCATCGACATGGAGAACCAGCGCAACCAGCGCGAGGTGGAGAACCGCCTGCGCGACGCCTTGCGCTACGACCGTGCCCGCGTGCAGATGGGGAAGATCTCGCGCTTCGGCCTGATGGAGCTGTCGCGCCAGCGCTTGCGGCCTTCGCTCGGCGAGGGGAGCAACATCACCTGTCCGCGCTGCAACGGCACCGGCCATATCCGCGGCACCGAATCGACCGCGCTCCACATCCTGCGCATCCTTCAGGAGGAGGCGATGAAGGAGAACAGCGCCGCTGTGCACGCCCAGGTTCCGGTGGACGTCGCGACCTTCCTCCTGAACGAGAAGCGCGCAGATATCCACTCGATCGAAGCGCGGCTCAAGGTCAACGTCGTGCTCATCCCCAATACCCACCTGGAAACCCCTAACTACAAGGTCGAGCGCCTGCGCCACGACGATCTGAACCAGTCCGACGCACTGCCCGCCAGCTACAACATGGTGAGCGCGCCGGTGGAGGAAGAGGCAAAGGAGCAGGCCGCCGAGGAGGTCCGCGTCCAACGTCTGCAACCGGCGGTCCAGGGCGTGACGCCCGAGCGGCCCGCCCCTGTCGCATCCGCCGTCCCCAGGCCGCTGCGGCCGGAGGCCCAGGCGGTCCGCGCCGAGGCGCGACCCGCGGCGGCGCCGCAGCCGGGATTCTTCGGTCGCTTGTTCGGTTGGCTCGCCGGCGGCGATGCCGCGCCTCAAGCTCCCGCCCGGCCCCAGG